>JAUHVS010000003.1 GCA_030424955.1 bacterium
GCGGATGGTGTTGCCCACCAGCCGCGCGTTGGCCCGCAGCAAGAACACGCCGAAGGAGCCGCCACCGGCGGTCCCCCCCTGGCCGCCGCCGCCGCCGCAGCCAGCGCCGCCGCCACCGCCGCCGCCGCCCCCCCGGTCCGCGTTGCACACACAGCCCACGAAGAGGTCGCAGGGCACGCCGCAGCTCGTACAGCTCGAGGTGCCGCCGCCGCCGGACGCGCCGCCGCCGCCGCTGCCATGTCCGCCAGTGCTGCCCGCCCCGCCCGGGTTGCCGACCCAGCTACCGTTCACCACGGCGCCGCTGCCGTTGCCGCCTGCGCCGTTGGCGCCGCCCCCCGCGCTGCCGCCGTTGCCGCCCGTGCGGCCGTCGTTGTCGCAGCCCTGGCCGACCCCGGCGCCGCCGCCGCCGGCGGCCGGACCACGGCCCGCCGCGCCGTTGCCGGACCCGCCGCTGTAGCCGCCCCGGCTGCCGCTGCCGCCCGCGTTGCAGGCCGAGCCACCGCCGCCGCCGCCTTCACCGCCGCCGCTGCCGCCGTCGCTCCCGTTGCCGCCGGCGCCGCCGGGCTGGCCGCTGCTGCCCGGCTGGCCGGCGCTCCCGGCGAGGCCGTCAGCGCCCCGGCCGCCCAGGATCGTGTTGTGGCTCAAGATCAGGGCGTTCTGGCTGACGTCGACGGCATACACGCCGTAGCTCGACGCGCCTGCGCCCACCGCGTTCGCGCCGGCGAGGGTGAAGCCCTGCACCTCGGTGGCCCGGTTCAGGCCCTGCGCGAAGACCGCCACGGGCTGCCCGTTGATGCGGCTCTCGAAGGCGTTGATGTCGCGCACCCAGCCGTTGCCGCCGTCGTAACCGCCATAGAGGCCGATGCCGTTGATGAGCACCACCTGCTCGTCGTAGCTCCCCTGGCTGACCAGCACCTGGGTCGCCGGCAGGTTGGCCGCCAGCAGCAGGCCGGTGGTGATGGTGTTGACGGGATCGTCCGCGGTCCCCTGCCCGTTCTCGCGGCCGCGCACCCGGTCGACATACACGGCGGTGGCCGCCATGCCGTCCACGCCATCGCAGTTGAGGTCGACGGCGTCGGGATCGGGCAGGTCCAGGCCGCCCTGCACCACGCAGGCGTACTCGCAGCCGTTTGCGGGATCGCCGTCGAGGTTGACGAAGCCCGGCGCGCAGTCGGTCAGGGCGCAGCCGCCGCCCTGGCAGGCCACCTGGCCGCCGGGGGACTCGCAGACCACGCCGCACCGGCCGCAGTTGTTGACGTCGGCCTGCAGGTCGAAGTCCTCGTCGATGCGGCCGTCGCAGTCCTCGTCCTCGCCGTCGCAGGTCTCGACCCCGCCGTTCTCGGGCTGACAGGCGTACTCACAGCCGTTGGCGGGATCACCATCGACGTCGTAGAAGCCGCGGTTGCACTCAGCGATGCGGCACGAGCCAGCGCTGCAGCGGGGGCTGGCGTCGGCGAGGGCGCAGGCGTTGCCGCAGGCCCCGCAGTGCAGCACGTCCGACAGCAGGTCGAAGGTCTCGTCGGCCAGGCCGTTGCAGTCGTTGTCCCGGCCGTCGCAGATCTCGACGCCGCCGTTGCTGAGCTCACACTGGTACTCGCAGCCGTTGCGGGGGTCCTGGTCGACGTCCCAGCGGTTGGGCAGGCAGGCCCCCAGGGCGCAGAAGCCCTGGTTGCACGCGCCGACGCCGCCCTCGTACACGCAGGCGTTGTTGCACGCGCCGCAGTGGCTCGGATCGGCCGCCAGGTCGAAGCCCTCGTCGATCACCCCGTCGCAGTCGTTGTCGGTGACGTCGCACACCTCGAGGCCGGTCAGCTGGCACTCGTACTCGCAGCCGTCGCCGGCGTTGGCGTTGGGGTCGTAGTAGCCCATGGCGCAGCCCACGAGCTCGCAGGCGCCCGCGTCGCAGCTCGGGATGCCGTTGTTGAAGCCGCAGGGCTGGTTGCAGCCGCCGCAGTGCTCCAGGCCGAAGAAGTCGAAGTCCTCGTCCACCGCGCCGTCGCAGTCGTTGTCCTGGCCGTCGCAGGCCTCGACGCCGGCGTTGCTGCGCACGCACGCGAACTCGCAGCCGTTGAGGGCGTCGCCGTCGCGGTCGACCCAGCCCTCGGCGCAGCCCTCGATGCCACACTGGCCCGCCGCGCACGCCGGCAGGGCGTTGGGGGGCTCGCAGGCGCGGCCGCACCCGCCGCAGTGGCGCACGTCCGTCTGCAGGTTGAAGTCCTCGTCGGTCGCGCCATCGCAGTCGTTGTCGATCTCGTCGCAGGCCTCGCGGCCCTCGGCCCCGTCGCGGGTGAAGTTGCAGCCGTACTCGCAGCCGTTGCCGTCGTTGCCGTCCACGTTGTGCCAGCCCGCGGCGCAGGGCCCCAGCTCGCAGGCCCGCGCCACGCACAGCCCGGTCGCGTTGGGGAACTCGCAGGCGTTGTTGCAGAACGCGCAGTTGTCGGCATCGGTGTCGAAGTCGAAGTCGTCGTCGCTGGCGCCGTCGCAGTCGTTGTCGAGGCCGTCACAGCTCAGCTCGGTGAAGCCCTCGAAGCTGTCGGGGTAGTCGCAGGCCCACGCGCCGTCGAGGCAGGCCGGGCGCGCGCCGCGGCAGACGCCCTCGGTCAGGCAGGTGAGATCAGCGGGCGGCGGGGGCAGGCCGTCGGCCTCGTCGGTGATCCCGTCGCAGTCATTGTCCTTGCCGTCGCACAGCTCCTCGGCGCCCTCGTAGACCGCCGGATCATCGCGCCGGCAGTCGAAGCCCAGGCAATCGTCGCCGTCGCCGTAGCCGTCCTGATCGGGATCGTCGCAGGCGCCGCAGGCCCCCGACACGGGCAGGCACTGGCGCGCCGGGGGCGCACCCTCGCGCTCGACGTCGCTGCAGGTGTAGCCCTCGGGGCAGAAGCCGTTGACCGAGCAGTCCTCGGCGCAGTAGCGCCGGTTGCCGATGGGGAGGCACAGGTCGGCCGCGTCGTCGCAGTCGTTGTCGGTCTCACAGCTCTGGCACAGGGTGGGCTCGTCGAAGAGGCACAGGAACACCGGATCGACGTCGTTGTTGCCGATGGCCCGGCACTCCAGCTGGAAGCCGCCGAGGGGATCGCACAGGCCGCACAGCTTGGTGCACACGCTGCCGCCCGTGGGGGTGTTGATGCAGTAGCCGCTGATGCAGTCGTTGGCGTCGGTGCAGGGGGCGCCGTAGCCCCCCAGGCCCATGTCGGGGTTGGGGGCGGCGTCGGCCACCTGGGCGTCGAAGGCGAAGTCGGCCGCGGCACCGACGTCACCCCCGGCCGGGCCACTGGGTGAGGCGTCGTCGCAGCCAGCGAGCAGCCAAAGCGCAAGGAGCGTGACGCCCCATCCGATCCGTCGTGTCACGGCGAATCCCCCCCTTGATTGATTGGGCTCATGCTAACGGCGCGCGCGCCTCGGGTTCAATGAACGCCGCGGACGATTTGCGCTGGTACATCAAAGCGTTGGCGCCGTTGGTCAGCGCCGGAGCGGGCGGCGCGAGCCCGGGGCGGGCCGCCAGACGGATCAGGCGAGGGCGCGCCAGACCAGCCAGCCGGCCACGCCGAGGACCACCACGGCCACCCCCACCAGCAGCGGGGTCTTGCTGCCGCTGGCGGCGTCGGGCCTGGCCGGCCGCGCGCTCGCGGTGGAGGGCAGGGGGCCCGTGCTGCGCTGCGGGATCTCGACCACGGCGGCGGCGGGGCGGTGCACGGCGCGCGCGGGCTCGGGGTTGGGCTCGGGGGCCGGCGCAGCCTGGGGCGACGGGGCGGCCTGCGCGGCCGCGGGGCCCGCGGGGCTGCTGAAGTCGAGATCGGCCATGGACTGAATGGCCGGCCCAGCGGGGCTTGTGGGCGCCGGCGCGTCGTCGAGCTGCACGACCCGCGGGCCGTCGAGGTTGGCCGACGGGCGGGCCAGGATGGGCATCCCCATCACGGTGCTGCGCGCCGAGGGGGCGTCGTCCTCTTCGGCGGGCGCGCTGGGCGCCGCCGGGGCGTCAAAGGGCGAGCCGCCGGTGGTCAGCGGCGAGGGCGCCGACGCCACCCGGGGGCGTGGCAGGCCGGCCAGCAGGCTGCTGATGGGCGTGGGGGCCGGGGACAGTCCAGCGCCGCCCGCCAGCGGGTTCTGCGGCGGGCTGGAGAGCGGGCTGATCAGCGGGTTGCCCGCCCCAGGCGCCGGCGGACCAGCGAGCGGGTTGATCTGGGGCATGCCGAACTGGGTCTTGTGGGCGTCGTCATCACCCAAGCGGTAGCCGCACTGGACACAGTGGGCCGACCCCTCGGGGGATTCGCCGCCGCACCGGGGGCAATCTTGCATCGCGTGGGCCTCCCTGGCGCGCAGGGTCGAAAGTCTCACACGGGGACCGGCGACGGTCAACCCGCCGTGGTTTCGCGGGCGAGGCGCACTCGCTAAGATGCGGCCCCGATCGAGGGAGGGGCAAAATGACGCAACAGGCGGCGAAGGCAGCGTTGGCGGCGCTGGTCGACACGGCGCACCAGGCGGAGGCGCGCGGGGACAGCGCGGGCGCCCGCGCCGCGTGGCGCCGGTTGGTGTTGAGTCAGCCCGACGAGGCCCTGTGGCGGCTGAAGCTGGCGGCGGTCAGCGAGGACCCGAGCGCGGCCCTCGCGGCCTGTGCGGCGGGCGCGCTGGCGGCAGATCGGCCGCTGGTGGCCCTGCTCGCGGCGCTGCGGGCCGGGCTCGATGGGCTGCCCGAACGCTTTGCGGACTACCTGCAGGGGTCGAAGCGGCTCGGCCAGGGCGCCCCCCCTGCCCCGCCCCTGGCGCCCCTCACGCCCCCGCCCGCCGACGCCGCAGACGCCCTGCCCGCGTGGCCAGCGCCCGTCTTCGGCGCGCCGCTGCGGCCCATCCCCCTGCTGTCGAGCCTGGACGCCGAGGGCTTCGAGGCCGTGGTCGGCGCCTTGTCGAGCCACCAGCTGTCGGCGGGCGAGGTGCTGCTGGCCGAGGGCAGCCCGGCCGCCGCGCTGTACCTGGTGGCCGGGGGTGAGCTGGCGGTGATCAAGGCCGACGCGGCCCGGGGCGAGGTGGTGCTCGGTCACCTGCGCGCCGGGGCGGTGGTGGGCGAGATGGCCCTGGTGCTCGATCGGCCCCGCAGCGCCACCGTGCGGGCCACCACGGACGTGGCGCTGGTGCGCATCGAGCTCGAGGCCCTCAAAGCCCTGAGCCGCAAGCGCCCCGCGGTGCGTGACGGGCTGGCCCGGTTCACCCAGGAGCGCCTGCTGGCGACCCTCGTGGGCACCTCTCCCCTCTTCGCCGATCTGGACCCCGTGGCCCGGGGCGCGGTGCTCTGGCGGTTTGAGCAGCACGACCTGCTCGCCGACGAGGTGGTGGTCACCGAGGGCGATCCCGCCGCGGCCCTGTGCCTGGTGGTGACCGGCGCCGTGGAGGTCAGCCGCGCGGACGGCGGGCGGGACGTCACCGTGGCGCGGCTGGGGCCGGGCGAGGTGTTTGGCGAGATCGGCCTGATCCGCGGGGGGCAGACCACCGCGACGGTGGTCGCCACCACCGACACCCAGGTGCTGCGGCTCAACCGCTCCGACTTCGAGGCGCTGTGCGAGACGTTCCCGGCGATCCGGGCGCGCGCCGCCCACCTCGCCGACGTGCGGCTCGCCGAGAACCGCTTCATCTTTGAAGACGACGAGTTTATTGAGGCCGCCGACTGACGGCCCGTTCGGCCCGCCCGCCGCGGGCCGCACCAGAAAGGATCACAAAGCCCTCATGGCCCTTCGACTGCACGACACGCTCACCGGTGAAAAGCGGGAGTTCGAGCCCCTCGAGCCCGGCAAGGTCAAGATGTACGTCTGCGGGGTCACCCCGTACGACAAGAGCCATCTGGGCCACGCGCGGTGCTACGTCGCCTGGGACGTGGTCTACCGCTACCTCAAGTTCGCGGGCTACGAGGTCACCTACGTCCGCAACTTCACGGACGTCGACGACAAGATCATCAAGCGCGCCAACGAGCGCGGCATGGATCCGCTGGCGCTGGCGCAGGAGAACATCGACTTCTTCTACGCCGACATGGACGCGCTGGGCATCGCCCGGCCCGATCTGGAGCCGCGGGTCAGCGGCACCATCGACGAGATCATCGCGATGGTGCAGCGCCTGATCGACAACGGCCTGGCCTACGCGGTGGACGGCGACGTCTACTACGCCGTCGACGCCTTCAGCGACTACGGCAAGCTGTCGAAGCGCCCGCTGGACGATCTGCGCGCCGGGGCGCGGGTCGAGATCAACGAGGCCAAGCGCAACCCTATGGACTTCGCCCTGTGGAAGTCGGCCAAGCCCGGCGAGCCCACCTGGGACTCCCCCTGGGGCCCCGGCCGGCCCGGCTGGCACATCGAGTGCTCGGCCATGAGCACCACCCACCTGGGCGACACCTTCGACATCCACGGCGGCGGGCGGGATCTGATCTTCCCCCACCACGAGAACGAGATCGCCCAGTCCGAGGGCGCGGTGGGCCACGCGTGCGTCAACTACTGGCTGCACAACGGGTTCATCAACATCGACGACGAGAAGATGTCCAAGAGCCTGGGCAACTTCTTCACCATCTCAGACGTGTGCGCCCGCTACACGCCCACCACGCTGCGCTACTTCTTGATGACGGCCCGCCACTACCGCGGCCCCATCAACTTCAGCGACGCGATGTTGGAGGAGGCCGCCGGCCGGGTCGCGTACATCTACGAGACCCTGCTGACGGTGAAGGCCTTCCTGCGCGAGACCGCCGATCTGCCGCACTTCACGGGGCCGCTGCCCCACGGCGAGGTGGCCGAGGGGCTCGCGGCGAAGTTCGTCGAGGCCATGGACGATGACTTCAGCGTGCCCCGGGCCATGGATCCCATCTGGGAGGCGCTGCGGGCGCTCAACGAGCTGGCCAGCACCCGCAAGGCGGCCCGCAAGCCGGCGGCGGCCACCGCGGCCGGGCTGATCATGGCGGCCATCGAGACGCTCGACGCGGTGCTCAACCTGTTCGGGCACGATCCCGAGGCCTACCTGGCCGAGCACCGCGCGCTGGCGGCCTCCCGCCGCGATCTGGCCCCGGCGTGGATCGAGGAGCGGCTTGAGGCCCGGCGGGCGGCCCGCGCGGCGCGGCTTTGGGCTGAGGCCGACGGCATCCGCGATGAGCTGGCGGCGTGCGGCGTGGTGCTGATGGACCGCGGCAACGGCAGCACCGACTGGGCCATCGAGGAGAAGGCGCCCGAGGGCGCCCTGGATGACGTCGACGCGGGCGACCTGGACGCCTGAGGCTGCATCCCATCCGCCCGGCCGGCCTGGCCGGGCGTTGACCGCGCGCCCGTCCGCGGCGCCTGCCCGCGGAGATCCCATGTCGGCCTTCAAGCTCGTCTCGAACTACACCCCCGCGGGGGATCAGCCCGAGGCCATCCGCCAGCTGGTGGCCGGCCTCAACCGCGGCGACAAGCACCAGGTGCTGCTCGGCGCGACGGGCACGGGCAAGACCTTCACCATCGCCAACGTGGTGGCGCAGACGCAGCGCCCGACCCTGGTGTTGGCCCCCAACAAGACGCTGGCGGCCCAGCTCTACAGCGAGCTCAAGGGGTTCTTCCCCGACAACGCGGTGGAGTACTTCGTCAGCTATTACGACTACTACCAGCCCGAGGCCTACGTCCCCTCGACGGACACGTTCATCGAGAAGGACTCGAGCATCAACGAGGAGATCGACCGCATGCGCCACGCGGCGACCCGTGCGCTCTTGGAGCGCCGGGACGTGCTGATCGTGGCCAGCGTGAGCTGCATCTACGGCCTGGGGAGCGCCGAGGCCTACTACGGGCAGCTGTTGCAGTTGGAGGAGGGCCAGCGGGTCGACCGCGACGCCGTGATGGCGAAGCTGGTCGAGATCCAATACGAGCGCAACGACGTGGACTTCCACCGCGGCACCTTCCGGGTGCGCGGCGACGTGCTCGAGATCTTCCCCATCCACGAAGAGACCCAGGCCCTGCGGGTGGAGTTCTTCGGCGACGAGGTCGAGGGCCTGTTCACCATCGATCCCCTGCGCGGCAAGCAGCTGGGCCGGCTCGACAAGATCGCGGTGTACCCCGGCAGCCACTACGTCATCGGGCCGCGGGACATCACGGGCGTGCTGGCGCAGATCCGCAACGACCTGAAGGCGCAGCTCGACACCCTGGTGGGCAACGGCCGGCTGCTCGAGGCCCAGCGCCTGGAGCAGCGCACGCTCTTCGACCTGGAGAGCATCGAGGAGCTGGGCCGCTGCGCGGGCATCGAGAACTACTCGCGCTACTTCACCGGCCGTGACCCCGGCTCGCCGCCGCCGTGCCTGCTTGACTACTTCCCCGACGACTGGCTGCTCATCGCCGACGAGAGCCACGTGAGCATCCCCCAGGTGGGCGGGATGTACCGCGGCGACCGCGCCCGCAAGACCACCCTGGTGGACTATGGCTTCCGGCTGCCCTCGGCGGTCGACAACCGGCCGCTGAAGTTCGAGGAGTTCGAGGCGCTCCAGAACCAGACCATCTACGTGTCGGCCACGCCGCGGGACTACGAGCTGACCCAGAGCGGCGGCGTCATCGTCGAGCAGATCATCCGGCCCACGGGGCTGCTGGACCCGCAGGTCGAGGTGCGGCCCGCCACCAGCCAGGTCGACGACCTGCTGGACGAGGTGCGCCACACCCTGGCGGCGGGCTGGCGGGTGCTGATCACCACGCTCACCAAGCGCATGGCCGAGGATCTCACCGACTACTACCGCGAGCTCGGCATCGCGGTGCGCTACCTGCATAGCGACATCGACACCCTGGAGCGCTCAGCCATCCTGCGGGACCTGCGGCGGGGCGAGTTCGACGTGCTGGTGGGCATCAACCTGCTGCGCGAGGGCCTCGATCTGCCCGAGGTGGGGCTGGTGGCGATCCTGGACGCCGACAAAGAGGGCTTCCTGCGCAACAACACCTCGCTGATCCAGACCATCGGGCGCGCGGCGCGCAACGCGTCGGGCCGGGTGATCATGTACGGCGACAAGATCACCGACTCCATGCGCTCAGCGCTGGACGAGACCAACCGGCGGCGGGCCATCCAGGCGGCCTACAACGAAGCGCACGGCATCGTGCCGCAGACCATCACCAAGCAGATCCACGACCTGGACGCCGCGGCGCAGGGCCTCGCGGGCGGGGCGAGCGCAGCCGGCGTGGTGGGGGAGCTGACGGACGCCGAGGCCCTCGCCGGGCGCATCAAGGACGTCAAGGCCCGCATGCTGGCGGCGGCAGAGCTGCTGGACTTCGAGAAGGCCGCGACGCTGCGCGACGAGCTGCGGGCGCTGCGCAAGGTGGAGCTGGCCCTGGGCTAGCGCGGGCGGATCAGCCGGCGGGGCTCAGCGCCGCGGGGCTCAGCGCTGCCAGTGGGCCTGGGCCACCATCAGCCCCTCGGCGGTCCAGCGGGCGACCACCACCTCGGGCTGGCTGAAGGTCAGCATCGCGGGCGAGATCAGGTAGGTCAGCCGCGCGATGACCTCGGGATCGCGGCCGCCCTTCTGGACGTGGGCCTCGTAGTGCCAGGCCGCGCGCAGCGGATCATCCAGCACGTCCTGATACAAGATGCCGGCGGCGCGGTGGGCCCGCAGGGGATCGCCGTCGCGGCGGACGGCGGCCTCCAAGAACGCCGGCGCGCGGGCGGGCGCGACGCCCGCGGCGTACAGCACGGCCAGGCCGTAGTAGGGCTGCGGCGCGGTGGGATCGAACACCAGCCCGGCCTCGAAGGCCTCGCGGGCGGCGGTGGTCTGCCCGTCGGCCATCAGCGCGACGCCCAGCGAGGTGCGCAGGCGCACGTCCCGTGGCCGCGCGTGGAGCGCCTGCCGGTAGCCCTCGGCGGCCGCCTGCCACTGCCCCAGCCGAAGCTGCTCCGCGCCGACGCCCGCCAGGAAGTCCGGGTGATCCAGGTGCAGGGCCAGCGCCTTGCTCGCCAGGGCCTGGTGCTCGGGGCAGTACCGGTCGGCCAGCAGATCGACGTCGGTCGGGGTCTCGGTGCCGTGCATCACGCACGCGACGTCGCAGTGCCCTGCGCCGTAGGTGTGGCCCAGCTCGTGGGCCACCACCCGGGTCACCCGGCGGCGGTGGGCGGCCTCGGTGGCCCGCTGGGGCAGGCTGTGGGTCGAGTACACCAGGGCCCGCTCGCCCTGCCGGGCGTAGCCGATGAGCGCGCCGAGGTGGGCGCTGGTCAGCGGGGCCTGGGTGACGCCCAGCACCCGGAAGGCGTCCGCGGGCGCGGTGCGCAGCAGATCGTCGAGGATGCGCTCGACGGGGGCCGCGCCGTCCGGGCCGCGGGCCGTGGGCAGGCTCTGGGCCGGGAGCACCTGCACGGGCAGGTGGAGCTGGGCGCGCAGGGCCCAGGCCGCGCGGGCGACGTCGGCGGCCGCGACGGGCCCGATGGGCACGACGTACGCGACGCCGTCGCGCACCAGCGGGCTGTCCTGTGGGGGGGCGGGGGCCCAGATGCCCCACGCGGCGACGAGCAGGCCCGCGAGGTACAGGCCGGCCCAGCCGCGCAGGCGCGCGGGCGGCCGATGCGTCGGCCGCGGTCGGGACGTCGCCTCAGGTGGTGCGGCGTCGGTGTGAAATGGGCCTGCAGGCACAGCCAGCCCTCCCCGGGTCACCATAGGACCGGAGGCGGGCCCGAAGGTTCCACCCGGCGCGGATCTTCTGTGTGTCGGTGGGGGCTGAGGGCCCGCTGGCGGGGGCTGGGCGGGGCGCCCCGCGGGCCCGTGAGGCCCCGGGCGCGGGGGTCAGGGCAGGCTGGCGGCCAGCCGGATGCCGATGGTGAGGTGGGTCAGATCGGCGGGGGCGGTGGCCCGGGCGCCGATGCGGCAGGTCTCGGGCTGGCTGCGCCATGAGCCGCCCCGCAGCATGAACCGATCGGGCGCGTCCTCATCGACGGTGGCGGTCCACTCGCGCACGCCGCCTGCCATGTTGCGCAGCCCGAAGGGGCTCTCGTCCTCCACAAACAGGCCCACGGCGGCGGGGCCCCGCGCGCCGCGGCGACGGGTGTCGGCGATGCCCGGCACGAACACGTCGCCCCACGGGAAGGCCCGGCCGTCGACCCCGCCGGCGGCGTAGGCCCACTCCTCCTCGGTGGGCAGCCGGATCGGGGCCGCCAGCCGGCGCCCCAGCCACGCGGCGTAGGCCTGGGCGGCGCCGTGGGACACCCCGTGCACGGGCGCCTGGGGCGACAGCGAGGCCTCCCGCCACGCCACGGTGGCGGCCTCCAGGCTCACCAGGGGCGCGCCCTTGCTGCGGGGCAGCAGGGGCTCGATGTCGGCGCCCACCACCAACAGATCCTCAAGAAATTCAATGTATTCCGCGATGGTGACCGGCTGGCGGGCCATGCACAGATCGTCCACCTCGATCTCGCGGGGCGGGCCCGCGCCGGGGGCGAGATCGTCGGCGCCGCCCAGGAACCGGCCCCCGGCCACGAACACGAAGCCCGGGGGCACATCGGCGCTGCGGGGCAGGTGCACCTCGACGGCCTGGGTGGCGCCCGCCGCGGCCCGCAGCGGCAGGCGGGCGATGAGCCCGTCGGGGCTCTCGAGGCGCAGCCGCAGCCGCGCGGCGCCGATGGTGCGCGGCGACAGGGGGCTGAGGCCCTCCACCACCACCGCCCCCGGGCGCCAGATGGGGCCGTCGTCGTCGATGGCCGTGACCTCGACCCGCGCGCCGGCGGGCAGGGTGCGCACGCTCAGCGCGGCGCGCCCGGCGAGCTCGGCCGACAGGGGCCCGTCGTCCCAGCGCTCGGCCCGGGCGCGGTGGTAGCCCGCCGACACCCGGTCTCCGGCGCGGTTGGCTGCCCGCCAGGCGTCGCGGTGCAGGGTCGCCAGCCCCGCGCGCGCGGCGAAGGTGTGCATGGGATCGACGGCGGCCTGTTCGAGCTGGTCGACGGCCTGCCCCAGGTGCCACGCCGCCTGATCCAGCCGCCGGCGGGCCTGGGCCTCCAGGGCGTGGATGTCGCCCCGGGCCGCCCGTGGGGCCTCGGCGTCGAGGGCCGTGCGCAGCCGGATCGCCTGCACCTGCAGGGCGTCGGCGGCCTGCACCTCCCGCTCGAAGGCGGCAGCCTCGGCCCGGCCCTCGGCCAGGTGGCGCGCGGCGGTGGCGTCCGCGTGCACCGTCGCGGTCTCCTCGGCGTCCATCAGCGGATCGGTGGCGCGATCGTCGGGCGGGCTGCCCTGGGGCTCGAAGAAGCCCTCGAGGTTGGCGGCCAGGTCGAGCGCGTTCTCGAAGCGGTCGCGGGGATCGCGGGCCATCGCGCGCTGACAGACGGCCTCCAGCGCCGCGGGGATGTTGCGGTGCGGGGCGCGCACGCTCGGGGGCTCCGGGGGGCCCTCGCGCAGGGCCTCCAGCACCTCGGCGGACCGGCTGCCCTCGTAGGGGCGCGTGCCCGTGAGGATCTCGTAGAGCACGGCGCCCAGGGCGTAGATGTCGGAGCGGCGGCCCACGGCGTCCAGCCGGCCCTCCGCCTGCTCGGGGGCCATATAGGCGGGGGTGCCCACGATGTCGCCCACCCGCGTCACGTCCCGCGGGGGCGGGGGCGCGTCCTCCTGCAGGGCCACGCGCTTGGCCAGGCCCCAGTCGGTGAGCACCACCTGGCCGAAGTCGCCGATGAACACGTGGGCGGGCTTGATGTCGCGGTGCACCACCCCCTGGCTGTGGGCGAAGGCGACGCCGTGGCAGGCCTGGGTGAAGGCGTTGAGCAGCCGGCGCCGGCTCAGGTGGCCCGCGCGCAGCAGGGTGCGCAGCGAGCGGCCCGCGAGCACCGACATCACGATGGCTGGGGCGTCGCCCACGCGCCCCACGTCGATGATCGGCACGATGTTGGGGTGCACCAGCCCGCCGCAGATGGCGGCCTCCCGCAGGAAGCGCGGGCGGTGGCGGCGGTGGTTGATGAGATCGGCGCGCATGCGCTTCACCGCGACCTCGCGGTCCAGCACCCGGTCGCGGGCGCGGCAGACGACGCCCACCGAGCCGCGGCCCAGCTCCTCGCCCAGCTCAAACCGCTCGGTCAGATCCCTCAGGTCCACGGGGGCTCGGCTCCTCGGCCCGGTGGGCCGGCGCTCAGTCTCGCGGCGGTCAGTCTGCCGTCGGGGTGGGGTCGGGGGCCACCTCTCGGATCTCGTAGCTGTGGGTGATGGTGGCCGTCGACGCCAGCATCCGCGACACCGAGCAGTACTTCTCCTGCGACAGGTTGACCGCGCGCTCCACCATGCGCGGGCGCAGGTTGTGCCCCTCGACGGTGTAGGTCAGGTGGATCTGCGTGAACACCTTGGGCACGGTGTCGGCGCGGGTCGCCTCGACGTCGATGATGAGGTCTGACACCGCCTCGCGGGCCTTGCGCAGCATCGAGATGACGTCCATCGCAGAGCACGTCGCGAGGCCCTGCAGCACCAACTCCATGGGCCGCGGGCCCAGGTTGCGCCCGCCGATGACCTCGGCGCCGTCCACGATCAGGCCGTGGCCCGAGTCGCCGTGGGCCATGAAGGCCACCCCGTCCACCAGCTTCACCCGTGCCTTCATGGCGCCGCTCCCTGTCCGAGGCCGCCCAGGGTCGGGCGGCGCGCTACGGCACCTGCTCCACAGGCGCCTTGTCAAGTGGCGAGGCGCGGGCCACCCTCCCGCCCCATGAAACAGCCCGCACCGTCGAAGTCCGCACCGCCCAGGTCAGACGCGCCCTACGATCACCGCTACCACGCGGGCAACGTGGGCGACGTGCTGAAGCACACCGCGCTCGTGGCCCTGCTGAAGGGTCTCACGGCGCAGCCCGAGCCGCTGCACGTGCTCGACACCCACGCGGGCGGGGGCCGCTACCGGCTGAAGCCCACCGGCGAGTGGACGGCCGGCATCGGACGTCTGGATGCGGCGCTGCCGGCCGACGCCGCGCCCGCGGTGCACGATTACCTGGCCGCGGTGGCCTGGAACCGCCAGCCCAGCCACGGCGGCGGGTACCCGGGCTCGCCGCTCATCATCCAGGCGGCCCTGCGCCCCACCGATCGCCTGACCTGCGTCGAGCTGGCCGAGGAGCCGCGGGCCGAGCTGACGGTGGCGCTGAGCGAGCACGCCCAGTGCGTCGTGGCCGACGGCGACGGCCTCAGCGCCCTGGTGGCCGCCGCCAGCGCCGCCCCGTCGGGTGAGCTGCTGGGCTTCATCGATCCGCCCTACAGCCGCAAGCAGGAGTGGGCCGAGGTCGCCGACGCGATCTTCGCCTGCTGGATGGCCCGCCCGACGGTGCGGCTGATGCTCTGGTACCCCATCAAGAGCGCCTCGCGGCCCAACGCGCTCAAGGGGCGGCTGCGCGCCGCCGGCGTGCCCGCCACGGCCATCGAGCTGTGCAGCACGCCCCTGCATGACGACAGCAAGCGCCGCAACGCCCTGAACGGCAGCGGCGTGCTGTTGGTGCAGCCGCCCCCCGGGGTGGTGGCGCAGGTGGCGGCCGCGCTGCCGGCCCTGGGGGCCCGCCTCGCGACCCGGGGCAGCTGGACCAGCCAGGTCGAGGCCTGGGAGGCGGCGCCGTGAGCCCGGGGGCGCGCAGCACCCTGCGCTTCTGGGCCGTCGCAGGCAGCCTGTATGGCGTCCTGCTCGCCGCCGCGGTGGCCGTGTTCGTGCCCTGGAAGACGCCGTGGATCAACGCGGCGCTCATCGCCTATGGCGCGCTGTGGCCGGTGGCGGGCCACGGGCTCTGGCGGGGCCGGCGGTGGGGCTGGCGCCTCGCCGTCGCCGGCGCCTTCGTAGGCCTCGCCAGCATGACTCTCGTGGCCTCCGGTCTGATCGCGTCGTGGGCGTATCTACATGGGATTTATGGCGATTTTGGCTTCGGCGCCTCCATCGGCGCGCTGCTGTTCGCCACCGTGGCGCTGCAGGTGCTGGGGCTGATCCCCGCCCTCGCGCTGCGCGGGCTGCTGCGCCGCGAGGTCCGCGAGGCCATGGGCGCCGGCGCCGGCTGGATCAAGGCGGTCATCGGCCTGGGGCTGCTGCCGGTGCTGGCCTTTGGCGTCGGCCACCTCAAGGGCCGGCTGCCCACGCTGGCGCCGCTGCCCGAGAGCGCCCGCGCCCTCACCGTGGGCTACCTGCGGGCGGCCATCGAGCGCGCCGCGCTGCCGGATCTGGCCCCCCTCGCGGGCCTGCCGGTGGGCGCCGGCCCGCTCTACGTGACCCTGTGGCAAGAGGGGCAGATCGTGGCCCGCGTCACCGGCGAGGGCGACGATCTCGCGGGGGCGGTGGCCCAGGCGGGGGCGTCGCTCCTACAGCACCCGCGCCTGCAGGGCCGGGCCGAGGGCCGGGGCCGGCTGAAGATCGATCGGGTCGTGGGCGTGGGCGACGTGCTCGCCGCCTGGGCGCCGGTGGTGGCGCTGTCGGTGAACCCCGGCCTCGACGGCCTGCGGCGCACGGCGGCCGACACCTCGGTCACCCTGCTGCCCGACGATCTGGTGCGGCAGCAGACCTTTGGCCTCGCGCCCCTCGTGCCGGGCATCCGCGAGATGCGCTTCGGCCTCGACGGCCGCTGGGCCCTCGACCGCCTGGGCGGCGCGAGCGGCACCCTGGCGCGGCTGCGCACCGAAGGGTTCGTGGAGTACCGGGGCGCCGCGCTGCCGGTGGTGCGGGGCAACACGCCCCCCGACGCCACGGGCCCGCCTGGCTGGGAGGCGGCCGCCCGGGCCGGGGGAGAGTTCATCCTCCGCCAGCTCATGCGCGACGGCCGGTTCCACTACCAGTACTTCCCCTACGGCCACCGCCACCCCCCCGCCAACGACAACAACTACAGCCTGCCCCGGCACTCGGGCACGGTGTACGCCCTCGCCCTGCTGCACGGCCTCACGGGGGTGAAGGCCTTCCGCGTGGGCGCCGAGCACGCGATCAAGTGGCTCGACGGGCGCATCCCCAAGCTCTGCGGCGATCCCAGCCGCCGCTGCGTGGTGAAGGGCAAGCGCTTCGCCGATCTGGGCAGCACCGCCCTGACCCTGGTGGGGATGCTCGAGTATCAGCGGCGCACCGGCGACGCCCGCTACGCCCCCACCACCCGCAAGCTGCTCAACTTCGTGCTGTGGCTGCAGAAGCCCAGCGGCGACTTCTTTCACATGTACGACGTGACCCAGGACGTCATCCGAAAGGAGAAGCGGCTGATGTTCTACAGCGAGGAGGCCGCGCTGGCCCTGGTGATGGCGCACCAGGTCCTGGGCGACGCGGTGTACCTCGAGGCCGCCGAGCGGGCGCTCAACTTCCTCACGGGGCCGAAGTACGACGACTTCTTCCTGGGCCGGTTCATCTACGGCGCCGATCACTGGACCTGCATCGCCGCCGACGAGGCGTGGCCGCACCTCAAGCACGCCCAGTACCTCGACTTCTGCCTGGGCTACACCCGCTTCATCCGCCGCCTGCAGTACGAGCAGACCGGCTGGGACAACGCCGACTACCGCGGCCACTACGGGTTCACCGGCTTCATGGTGCCCCAGGCGCCCGCCGCGGCCGGCTTCACCGAGGCCGTGGTCAGCACCTGGACCCTCAGCGTCAAGCACGGCCGGCCCGACCCCAGCGTGTACGCCCAGGCGAGCGACGCGCTGGACGCCTTGACCCGCGACCGCATCCGCGCCGAGAACAGCTGGATGATGCCCCGGCCTCGCTACGCCGCCGGCGGCATCCGCCGCAGCCTGGTGGAGGGCGAGGTGCGCATCGACTTCACGCAGCACGCCGCGAGCGCCCTGATCCGGGGCGCGCGCATGCCCCTGCCCGGCGCCGAGCAGGTGGCCGCAGCGCAGCCCTGATCGGGGCCTGGGGCGTTCGATTTTTTGTGCGGAACTGTCGCCGCGCGACCAAAGCCCGCCTGAAATGTCCAATGGGGTCACAGGGTTTTCGGCCCCCGACGGTTTCATCGCCCCTGGGGCGGGCAAACCGCGCGCGGATTCGCTATAAACGCGGCCTTTGAACTTGCGCTCGTGACTGAAACCGGCTTTATGCGCCGTGACCGTTGGGAGCCTGGAGAACGACGTCGATGGCAGTGCACGTGATCAAGCGAGGCCTCGACCTGCCCATCAGCGGAAGCCCCGAACAGCAGATCACCGAGGCCCCTCCGGTGGCCCGGGTGGCGGTGCTCAACGATGAGTACCCCTTCATGAAGCCCCGCATGCACGTCGCCGTGGGCGACGAGGTCAAGCGCGGGCAGCTGCTGTTCGAGGACCGCAAAGCGGACGGGGTGCGGTTTACCAGCCCTGCCGCGGGCAAGGTCGTCGCCATCCACCGTGGGGCGCGTCGGAAGTTTGAGTCGATGATCATCGAGCTCAACGACCGCGAGCAGGCCGGCGCGTTGAGCGAGGCCGACCACCAGCCCTTCAGCAGCCACACGCCGGGGCGGTCCATCGACCAGCTCAACACCGAGGCGGTGAAGGCGCTGCTGGTGGAGTCGGGCCTGTGGACGGCCATCCGCGCGCGGCCCTTTGACCGCGTGCCCTCGCCCAGCGAGACGCCCAACGCCCTGTTCGTCACCGCCATCGACACGCGCCCCGGCGCGGCCGATCCCGCGGTGGTGCTCAAGGGCCGCGAGGACGCGTTCACCCGCGGCCTCTACGCGGTGAGCAAGCTCACCGAGGGCACCGTCTGGCTGTGCAAGGCTCAGGGCGCGGCCATCGGCAACAGCGGCAACGTGCCGCGGGTGCAGGTGGCGGAGTTCGCGGGCAAGCACCCGGCCGGCCTGGTGGGCACCCACATCCACACCCTGGCGCCGGTGAGCCGCACCCACGTGTCGTGGCACCTGGGCTACCAGGACGTCATCGCCATCGGTGAGCTCTTCGCCACGGGCACCCTGGACGTCAGCCGCGTCATCGCGCTGTCGGGGCCGCAGGTCACCAAGCCGCGGCTCCTCAAGACCCGGCTCGGCGCCGAGGTCGAGGCCTTGGTGGCCGGCCAGCTCAAGGACGGCGAGACCCGCGTGGTGTCCGGCAGCGTGTTCTTCGGACACACGGCGACCGGCGTGCACGGCTTCCTCGACCGCTACACCCAGCAGGTGACCGCGCTGGCCGAGGGCCGCGACCGCGAGTTCATCGGCTGGCTGCTGCCGGGGATGCAGCGCTTCTCGACGGTGCGGGCCTTCGCGGCCGGCCTGCTCGGGGTCTTCTCGGGCAAGCGCACCCTCGACTTCACCACCACCACGCACGGCTCGCACCGGGCCATGGTGCCGATCGGCATGTTCGAGAAGGTCATGCCCCTCGACATCATGCCGACCTTCCTCTTGCGGGCGCTGCTCGTCGACGACCTGGAGCGCGCTGAGAAGCTCGGCGCCCTGGAGCTCGGTGAAGAGGACCTCTCGCTGTGCACGTTCGTCAGTCCCGGCAAGGAGGACTACGGCGTGGCCCTGCGGCGCACCCTGACGACCATCTGGAAGGAAGGCTGATGCGGTTCCTGCGCGACCTGCTCGACAAGCAGGCTCACCACTTCGAGAAGGGTGGGAAACTCGAGAAGCTGTAGCCGATCTGGGAGGCGCAGGACACGATCCTGTACACCCCCGGTGAGGTGACCAAGGGCAAGACGCACGTGCGCGACGCCCTCGATCTCAAGCGCATGATGATCATGGTGGTGGTGGCCCTGGTGCCCGCCATCCTCATGGCCATGTACAACACGGGGTTCCAGGCCAACCAGGCCATCACCAGCGGTGGGGCCAAGGCCCTCGACGCCTGGCAGAGCAACCTCTTCTTCGCGCTGACGGGCAGCTTCGAGCCCACGCTGATCAACAACGTGCTGCACGGCGCGCTGTGGTTCATCCCGCTCTTCGCCATCACCGGCATCGTCGGTGGCCTCATCGAGGTCGGCTCGGCGATGGGCCGCGGGCACGAGATCAACGAGGGCTTCCTCGTCACCATGTTCCTGTTCCCGCTGACCCTGCCGCCCACCCTGCCCCTGTGGCAGGCCGCGCTGGGCATCGCCTTTGGCGTCATCTTCGCCAAGGAGGTCTTCGGCGGCACGGGCATGAACGTGCTGAACGTGGCCCTCACCGGCCGCGCCTTCCTGTTCTTCGCCTACCCCGGCCAGATCTCGGGCGACAAGCCCTGGATCGCCGCCGACATGGTGGACGCGGGCACCGGCGCGACCTGGCTCGCCAAGTTCGCGGCCTCGGGCAGCGAGGCGCTCACCGAAGGCAGCACGGCCTTCATGGACGCCTTCTTGGGCTTCGTGCCCGGCTCCATGGGCGAGACGTCGGCCCTGGCCTGCCTGATCGGCGCGGTGATCCTCATCGCCACGCAGATCGGCTCCTGGCGCACCATGCTGGGCGTCGTGGTGGGCACGGCGCTGGTGGGCTTCCTGCTCAACAGCGTGGCGGGCGACACCAGCGCGCCCATCTACCACATGCCCTGGTACTTCCACTTCGTGCTCGGGGGCTGGGCCTTCGGCACCGTGTTCATGGCCACCGACCCGGTGACCTCGGCCTTCACCGAGCGGGGCAAGCTGTTCTACGGCTTCCTGATCGGCGTGATGGTGGTGCTGGTGCGGGTGGTCAACCCCGCCTACCCCGAGGGGATGATGCTCGCGATCTTGTTCGCCAACATGTTCGCGCCGCTCATCGACCACGTGTTCGTGCAGGCCAACATCAAGCGGAGGCTCGCCCGCCATGGATCGTAACGGCCCGACGTACATCGTGCTCTTCGCGGTGGCCGTCTGCCTCGTGTGCTCGCTGTTTGTGAGCACCGCGGCGGTCGCCCTCAAGGAGCGCCAGGAGATCAACAAGGAGCTGGACCAGCAGCTCAAGGTGCTCAACGTGACGGGCATCATCAAAGAGGGCGAGGCCGCGGAGCGGACCGCCATCGTTGAGAAGTTCAAGGCGCACGTCACGCCCCGCATCATCGATCTGGCCCAGGGCGCGGCGGTCGACACCGACCCCGCCACGGTCAACGTGCGCAAGGCGCTGAGCGATCCGGCGCTGCGCACCAAGCTGGACCGCAACAGCGCCCAGGTGCCCTACGCGCCGAAGCTGGCCAAGGTCTACGAGATCGATCTCGACGGCGACAAGCGCATGGACCTGCTGGTGCTGCCCATCTTCGGCAAGGGCCTGTGGTCCACGCTGTGGGGCTTCCTGGCCGTGGAGCGAGACGGCAACACCATCAAGGGCATCACCTACTACGAGCACGGCGAGACCCCCGGGCTCGGCGGCGAGGTCGACAACGCGCGCTGGAAGGGCCTGTGGCCCGGCCGCAAGGTCTACGACGCCCAGGGTGAGGTCGCCATCGCGGTCAAGAAGGGCCAGGCGGGCACCGTGGCGGACGATCCGCACCACGTCGACGGCCTGTCCGGCGCCACCATCACCAGCCAGGGCGTGACCCACATGCTGGAGCTCTGGCTGGGGCCCAAGGGCTACGGGCCCTACCTCAAGACCCTTCAGAAGGGAGGCGCTTCGTGAGCACGAAGTCCCGCGAGGTCCTGCTGGACCCCCTCTTGAACAACAACCCCATCGCCCTGCAGGTGCTCGGCATCTGCTCGGCGCTGGCGGTGACCACCAAGCTCGAGACGTCGGTGGTGATGTCCCTGGCGGTGATCGCGGTGACGGCGCTGTCGAACGTGTCGATCAGCGTCATCCGCAACTTCATCCCGCCCAGCATCCGCATCATCGTGCAGCTGACGATCATCGCCTCGCTGGTCATCGTGACCGACCAGGTGCTCAAGGCGTTCCTGTTCGACATCAGCAAGCAGCTGTCGGTGTTCGTCGGCCTGATCATCACCAACTGCATCGTGATGGGCCGCGCCGAGGCGTACGCCATGGCGAACCCGCCGGTGGCGAGCTTCATCGACGGCATCGGCAACGGCCTGGGCTACAGCCTGGTGCTGATCTTCGTCGGCTTCTTCCGCGAGCTGTTCGGCAGCGGGAAGCTGTTCGGCATGGAGGTCCTGCCCCTGGTCACCGAGGGCGGCTGGTACAACCCCAACGGTCTGCTGGTGCTCGCACCGGGGGCCTTCTTCCTGATCGGCGTGTTCATCTGGATCAACCGGGTGATCAAGCCGGCTCAGGTCGACGCGAGCTGAGGAGGGCGGCGCGATGCAAGAGCTGTTGAGCCTCGCCACCAAGGCGATCTTTGTCGAGAACATGGCCCTGGCGTACTTCCTGGGCATGTGCTCCTTCTTGGCGGTGTCCAAGAAGGTCGAGACGGCCCTGGGCCTCGGCATGGCGGTCACGTTCGTGCTGGCGGTCACCGTCCCGCTGAACAACCTGCTGTACAACTACCTGCTGCGCGAGGGCGCGCTGACCTGGGTCAGCGACGACTTCGCCACCACCGATCTGAGCTTCCTGACCTTCCTCGCGCTCATCGGCACCATCGCCGCGAGCGTGCAGGTGGTCGAGATGGCCTTGGACAAGTACGCCCCGGCGCTCTACTCGGCGCTGGGCGTGTTCCTGCCGCTCATCGCCGTGAACTGCGCCATCCTCGGCGCCTCGCTGTTCATGGTGGAGCGCGACTACACCCTGGTCGAGAGCACCGTCTTCGGCGTGGGCTCGGGCATCGGCTGGCTGCTGGCCATCGTCGCCCTGGCCGCCCTGCGCGAGAAGATGCGCTACAGCAACGTGCCGCCCGCCCTGCGTGGGCTGGGCATCACCTTCATCCTCACGGGGCTGATGGCCATCGGCTTCATGGCCTTCGCGGGGATCCAGCTGTGAGGGCGCTCACCAAGCTGGCGTACATGGGGAAGGACCACACCTGATGGAAACCGCGATCCTCGGCGTCGTCGTCTTCATTACGATCGTCGTCGCGCTGGTGCTGGCGCTGATGGGGGCCCGCAAGAAGCTGGTCAACTCGGCGGCGGTGACGATCACCATCAACGAAGATCCCGACAAGGCCATCAAGAGCTCAGCGGGCACGACCCTGCTGAACATCCTGTCAGCCAACAAGATCTTCATCCCGTCGGCCTGCGGCGGCAAGGGCTCCTGCGGGGTGTGCAAGGTGCACATCCACGAGGGGGGCGGCGCCATGCTGCCCACCGAAGAGGGGCACATCAGCCGTGGCGAGGCCCGCGAGGGCGTGCGCCTGGCCTGCCAGGTCAAGGTGAAGGGCGATCTCTCCATCGAGGTCGAGCCCGAGATCTTCAGCGTGAAGAAGTGGGTGTGCACCGTCCGCTCGAACGAGAACGTCGCGACCTTCATCAAGGAGTTCGTCATCGACCTGCCCGAGGGCGAGTCGGTGCCGTTCCGCGCCGGCGGCTACATCCAGATCGACTGCCCGCCCCACGTGCAGAAGTACTCGGACTTCATCATCGAAGAGGAGTACCGCGACGACTGGGACAAGTTCGACATGTGGCGCTTCGTGTCGACGGTGACCGAGCCGGTGACCCGCGCGTACTCGATGGCGAACTACCCGGAAGAGTACGGCATGATCATGCTGAACATCCGGATCGCGTCGCCGCCCCCGCGCATGCCGGACGTGCCGCCCGGCATCATGAGCAGCTACATCTTCGGGCGGAAGCCCGGCGACGAGGTCACCATCTCGGGGCCCTTCGGCGAGTTCTTCGCCAAGGACACCAAGAACGAGATGGTGTTCATCGGCGGTGGCGCGGGCATGGCGCCCATGCGCTCCCACATCTTCGACCAGTTCAAGCGCCTGAAGACCGACCGCAAGGTCAGCTTCTGGTACGGCGCGCGCTCGCTGCGCGAGGCCTTCTACGTCGAGCACTTCGACGCCATCGCGGGCGACTACGACAACTTCGAGTGGCACCTGGCGCTGTCGGATCCGCTGCCTGAGGACAACTGGAGCGGCTACACCGGCTTCATCCACAAGGTGGTGCTCGACAACTACCTCAGCACCCATGAGTCGCCTGAGGACGCCGAGTACTACATGTGTGGCCCGCCCATGATGAACCAGGCGGTCACCAACATGCTGTTGGACCTGGGCGTCGAGCCCGAGAACATCATGCTGGACGACTTCGGCGGTTGAGCCGAGGGCGGCCGCCCTGGCCGCCCGCGCCCCGCCGGGCCCCCTGTGGAGCCCGCCATGCCCCCCCCCGCCCCCGGTGACAGCCCCCTCGGGCCGCTGACCGCCCGACACCTGCTCCGCCGCTTCTTGCCGCCGCTGCTGTTCGTGGGGGCGCTCTTCGCCTTCCAGATGTACCGCGGCGCGCAGCGCGAGGCCGCCGGGGCGAACCGGGTCGAGACGGCCCTGCGGGGCGCGACCATGGGCACCACCTGGCTGGTGAAGGTGGTCAGCGACGATCCCCCCGATCAGGCGGCGCTCCAGGCCGCGATCCAGGGCGCGCTGGACGGCGTGGTCGCCGCGATGTCGACCTACGAGCCCACCAGCGAGCTGTCGCGGCTCAACCAGCACCGCGGCGCCGAGCCGGTGGCCGTCAGCGCGCCGCTCGCGGCCGTCTTGGCGGTGGCGCTGGACGTGGGCCGCGCCAGCGGGGGCGCCTTCGACGTGACGGTCGGGCCGCTGGTGAACGCCTGGGGCTTTGGGCCCAAGGGCCGCGGCACGCCCCCCGACGCCGCCACCCAGGCGGCGCTGGCTGAGCGGGTGGGGCCTCACACGCTGCGCTTCGATCCTGCGGCGCGCACCCTGGCCAAGACCCACCCCGAGACCTACGTGGACCTGTCGGCCATCGCGAAGGGCTACGGCGTCGATCAGGTCGCGGCGGCGGTGGAGGCCGCGGGCTTCACCGACTACCTGGTGGAGGTGGGCGGTGAGCTGCGGGTGCGGGGCAAGAACGCCCGCGCCGGCCTGTGGCGCCTGGGCGTGGAGCGGCCGACCTCGGACGGCGCGCGGGCGGTGCAGGCGGTCGTGCCGCTCGCCCAGGGCGCGATGGCCACGTCGGGCGACTACCGCAACTACTACGAGGCCGACGGGCGCCGCGTCAGCCACACCATCGATCCGCGCACTGGCGCACCGATCACCCACCGGCTGGCGTCTGTGAGCGTGGTGATGGCCGACTGCACCCACGCCGACGCGTGGGCGACGGCGCTGAACGTGCTGGGGCCCGACGCGGGCTTCGACACCGCAACGCGCGAGGGCCTGGCGGCGTACTTCCTGGTGCGCACCGCCGAGGGCGAGTTCACCGTGCGGGAGACCCCGCAGTTCGCGGCGCTGCACGCGGCGCCGTGACGCGACCCCGTCGCCCCGCTAGGCTGCGGGGCGCTGACATCAGGGAGGGCGCCGACGCGCCCGGAGGTAAGTGAATGGAGACCGTGCTGCTGACCCTGGGCCTGATGGGCGGCCTGATGGGCCTGATGGCCGTCGGCGTGATGCTGGGCCGCAAGCCGCTGAAGGGCTCCTGCGGGGGCACCGGCGGCGCCTGCGCGTGCGCCGAGGCGCGCAAGTCGGGGGCCTGCAAGAAGCAGCAGGCCCAGCGCGCCGCCGATGAGCTGATCACCCTGGAGCCCTGAGCCCCCTGGCCGGTGGCCGCCCCCCTCAGGGGGCGCTGTGGCCGCCGACGGGGTCGGCCGGGCCGCGCCCCGGGTGCCGCCAGTACGCCCAGCTGCGGTAGGTCCAGAAGCCCAGGCTCTGGGTCCAGGCCTGGATGTGCTCGGCCTCGTGGTGCACCCGCAGCACGACGCCCAGGCCCTCGGCCGCGGCGTCACCCATCAAGTCACACACCAGCTGCCGGCCCACGCCACGGTTGCGCCACGCCGGCGCGACGGCGAAGCCGCCGGCGACCCACGCGTCGCCCTCACGGGTGGCCACCACGATGCCCGCGCGCTCGCCCTCGACCCACGCGATCCGGGTGCGCACGTCGGCGCGCGCGAGATCGGCCGCGGTGACCGTGGGCGGCGGCCAGGCGTCGGCGCTGGCGGCCTGCAGGTGGGCCCAGTCGGCGTCGGGGGCCTCGCCGGGCCTGAGCGTGGCGTGCTGGAAGGCCCGGGGCACGTCGGCGCGCTCGCCGTCCCAGCGCTGGAAGAACACCACCCCCACCAGCTCGAAGCCGCGGCGGCGCACGAAGCGCTGGGCGCGGTCGTGGCCGGCGTCACAGCTGGCGAAGATGGGGGCGGGGCGCGCGCGGGCCATGAGGTGCTCGAGCAGGGCGCTGCCGACGCCGTGGCGGCGGTGCACCGGGTGCACCCGCACGTCCACGGCCACGGCGCCGCGGTCGTGCCGCCAGCCCACGCCCAGCAGGTCATCGCCGTCGCCGAGGGCCAGCCAGGCGTCGCCCTCGAGCACCTGCTGCGTGGCCACGGGCACGAGCAGGCGGTCGCGGGCCGCGGCCGCCGTCAACATGGCGTCGATGGCGGGCGCGTGCTCGGGTTGGGCGGGCAGGAGTCGCACGGGTCGGAGCATATGCGGGTCGCTCGTCGAGATCACGCGGTCACGAACCCGGTACGCGCGTTGCGCTGGCCGGGGTAGTCTGTCGTCCCGACAGCGCGTCGCGGGGCCCGCGCCCCGCCCAGGAGGTCCGTGTGCGTGAGCCGCCCTTGCCCGTCGTGGCGCTCCAGTTTGATGAGCCCGCCGCCACCCCGGCCCAGCGCCGCCCGCTGCCTGTCGTGCCCCTGCATGTGTTCGTGGACGATCTGCGCCTGGACCTGCCCGCCGGCCGCGCCCGCGGGGTGGTGCACCACACGGTGCGCGCTCGCCTGGATGGGGTGATCCGCCTGCCCTTCGACGCGGCGGATCTGACGGTGACCCAGGCGCGCCTGGGCGACACGGCGCTCACGGTGCAGCCCCACGCGGCCGGCGTGGACGTGCTGCTCCCTACGCCCCTGGCGGCGGGGGAGACCGTGACGGTGAGCCTGCGCTTCGAGTCGCGGCCGTCGACGGGCTTGTACTTCGTGGCGGGCCCCGGCCGGCGCCCCCAGGCGTGGACCCAGGGCGCGATGGAGGATCACCACCACTGGTTCCCGTGCTTCGACGCCCCCGAGCACGTGGTGACCACCGAGCTGCGGGCGGTGGTGGACGCCGATCTGGTGGCGCTGAGCAACGGCCACCTGGTGCAGCAGCGCACCCTCGACGACGGCCGGGTGAGCTGGCACTGGCGCCATGACACGCCCCACGCGCTGTACCTGCTGACCTTGGTGGTGGACCGCCTGGTCGAGGTGGTGGGGCGCCACGGCGACGTGACCCTGCACCACTGGGTACCGGCGGGCCACGAGGCGGACGCCGAGGCGATCTTCGCCCGGCTGGGCGCCATGCTGGACTTCTTCGCCGAGGCCACCGGGCGGCCCTACCCGTACCCGCGCTACGGCCACGTGTTCCTGCAGGACTTCATGTGGGGCGGCATGGAGAACACCACCCTCACCAGCCTCACCGACCGGGTGCTGGTGCCGCCGGCCATGGTGGAGGAGGCCGAGGTGGAGCGGCTGGTGGCCCACGAGCTGGCGCACCAGTGGTTCGGGGATCTCATCGCGCCGCGGGGCTGGCCCGAGATCTGGCTGAACGAGAGCTTCGCCACCTACTTCGAGATCTTGTGCATGGGCGCGCTGTGCGGGAAGGACGACTTCGCCCGGCGGCTCATCGCGCAGCGCGACGCATACCTGGGCGAGGCCGCCGGGCGCTACGCGCGGCCGGTGGTGACCCGCCGCTACGCCCACCCTTACGTGCTCTTCGACCGGCACGCCTACGAGAAGGGCGCGCTGCTCCTACACACCCTGCGCGACCAGATCGGGCAGGCGGCCTTCTGGCGGGGCGTGCGGCGCTATGTGGCCCAGGCGGCGGGCAGCGCCGCCACCACCGCCGAGCTGCAGCGGTGCTTCGAGGAGGTCAGCGGCGAGGATCTGACCGACTTCTTCGAGCTGCTCGTGGGCACGGCGGCCCACCCCCAGGTGAGCGTGACCTGGGCCTTTGACCGCAAGGCCGGGCTCGAGGTGTGCCTGGCCCGCACCGACGACACCGCCCAGGTGCTGTACGTGGACGTCGCCTGGCGCGCCGAGGGCCGCACGCGGCGCCAGCGGGTGCGCCTCACCCCCGGCACCCGCACCTTGGCGCTGCCCCTCGACACGCCGCCGCTGTGGGTGGCCGTCGATCCCGATCAGGCGTGCCTGCTGGTGGTGGACGAGCAGCGCGAGGCCGACGCGGCGCTGCGGGCCCGCCTGACCCCCGGCGACGCCCCGCGGCTGCTGCGCATGCGCACGGTGCGGGTGCTGGCGGAGCGGGGGAGCGCGGCCAACACCGAGGCCCTCATCGAGACCCTCACCACCGATCCGTCGCACACGGTGCGCGCCGAGGCCGCGCGCTCCCTGGGGGCGCACCGCCGGGCCGCAGCGCGGGCCGCGCTGCAGGCGGTGGTGGCCGATCGCGACGGGCAGCCGTGGCGGGTGCGCGAGGCAGCTGCGGCGGCCCTGGGCGTTGGGGCGGACGCGGCGTGGGTGACGCCGCTGGCCGAGGCCCTGGCCGACGAGCCCCGCTACCGGGTGCGGCAGGGGCTGCTGTCGGCGCTGGGCAAGATCGACGCGCCGGCGGCCCGGGACGCTCTGGTGGGCTGGCTGGACACCGCCGAGGGGCCCGCCGCCGATCGCGAGCAGGCCAGCGCGCTGGCGGCGCTGGCGAAGCAGGGCCACGCCGAGAGCCTGGCGACCTTCGAGGCCTACGCCACGGCCGAGACCCCCGCGCGGGTGCGCGGGGCGGCGCTGGCGGGCATCGGCGCGCTGCTGCGGGGGGACGCGAGCCTTGAGCCCGCGGTGGCCCGCCGGCTGCGGGTGCAGCTCGAGGCCACCCTCACCGACGACGACTTCCAGGCGCGGGTCGTGGCCACCCACCAGCTCGCGACCCTGGGCGACGCCAAGAGCCGGGCGGCCCTGACGCGGGCCCACGGCGCCGAGCCCTTCGCCTTCCTGCGGCGGCTGCACCGCGAGGCGCTCGGCAAGCTGAAGGCCGACTGACCGGGCGCGAGGGCCCGCCCTACTCGCGCGCGGGGCCCCAGGCGGGGTCGCAGCCGTTGCCCGGCCGCACATCCGTGGCGGTCTCGGGCGTGCCCCACAGGCTGTCGCGGGCGTCCACCGCGTAGGGATCCACCACCCGGCCCTGGGGGTCGCGCACCTCGAGGTGCAGGTGGGGCAGGGTGCTGTAGCCGCTGGAGCCGATGAGGCCCAGCACGGCGCCGCAGTCCACCCAGTCGCCCTCGCGCACGGCGACGCTGCCGCGCTTCAGGTGCAGGTAGTGGGTGATCCAGCCGTTGGCGTGCCGCACGTACACCTTGTTGGCCACCATGGGCTCGCCGTCGCAGCTGACGTCCTGGCTCTGTACGTCGCCGTGGCAGCGGTCGTAGTGGCCGTCGTCGGTGAGGATGACCTCGCCCCCCGACGCCGCGATCACCCGCGCGCTGCCGGCGTCCATGGCGCGGAAGCCGCCCCTCAGCACGAAGTCGCTGCCGTCGTGCCCGCCGTAGCAGGCGGGGAAGGGGTCGCCGTCGTAGGCCTCGCAGGCGGTGCGGCCGTTGTCCCGGCCGTCGCGGTCGACGCCGAACATGAGCGCGCTCGAGATGTCGTCGCGGTCGTCGGGGTGCACCGGGAAGCCCAGCACGGGCCGGTCGCCCGGGGCGGGGGGCGGGGCCTCGGGCGCGGCGTCGGGGCCCGCCCCGAGGTCGGGGGCGGCGCCATCCGGGGCGGCGGCCTGGGCATCATTGGTCCGCCCATCCATGGGCCCGGCGTCGCCGGGCTGGGGCTCGGCCGGCTGGCCGTCGAGGGGGGCCGCGTCGCCGCCCTCGGGCGCGCAGCCGACCACGCCGGCGAGGAGGCACCACGAGCAGACGGCTGGCCAACGCAGGAGGGTGTGCATCCCGGGAGCATGCCTCAGCCCGCGGGGCCGGGTCACGGGCCCACCGGCCCGGGGCCGCAGGTCGGCGCGCCGTGGCCGGCCCCGTCAGCTCAGGTGCGCGTGGATCGTGGCCGCCAGCGCGGCGCCGATGCCCTCGACCTCGGCGATCTGCGCCTCGGTGGCCCGCTTCACGCCCCGCACGCTGCCGAAGGCCCGCAGCAGGGCGCGGCGCCGGCCCGGGCCCACGCCGGGGATGCCGTCCAGCTCGCTCGTCAGCGTGTTCTTCTGCCGCAGCTTGCGGTGGAAGGTGATGGCGAAGCGGTGGGCCTCGTCGCGCAGGTGGGTGAGCAGGAACAGCTCGTCGGTGTGCGACTTGAGCACCACGGGGTTGGCGCGCCCGGGGATGAACACCCGCTCGCTGCTGCGCACGGTGGCGCCGTCGCCGTCGGCCAGGCCGTCCAGCACCCGGCTCTTGGCCAGGCCCACCAGGTCCACGCCCTCGATGCCCAGATCCTCGAACACCGCCAGCACCACGCCGAGCTGGCCCTTCCCGCCGTCGATGACGATCAGGTCGGGCAGATCGCCCTCGGTGAGGCCGCGGCTGAGCCGGCGGGTGAGCACCTCGCGCATCATCGCGAAGTCGTCGGTGCCCTCCACCGTGCGGATCTTGTAGTGGCGGTAGGCGCTGCGCTTGGGCACGCCCCCCTCGAACACCACCTGGCTGCCCACCGCCGACGCCCCCTGGAACAGGCTGATGTCGTAGCACTCCATGCGGTTGGGCAGGTTCGCCAGGCGCAGGGTGCGCTTGAGCCGGGTCAGGCCCTGGTGGCGCACGGCCTCCTCCCGGCGGCCCTGGAAGAAGGCGGTCTCGGCGTTCTTCTCGGCCATCTCGAGCAGGCGGCGGCCCGCGCCCCGCTGGGGCACCTTCAGGGCCAGCTTGCGGCCCCGCAGGTCGGTGAGGCGCTCGGTGAGGGCGTCCATCTCGTC
>JAUHVS010000626.1 GCA_030424955.1 bacterium
GCGGGTACTGCGTGAGCGCGGCGACGAGCACGCCGACGAGCTTCTCGTCGGTGACGAGCCGCTGCAGCACGATGACCGCCGAGGAGGGGATCTGCTCCGTCTTGATGCAGTTGATCAGCGGCTGGATGGACTGCGCGCCGAAGCGGTTGACCAGGGTGTCTGACACCCAGCGCTTCTCCTGCTCGTTCTTGATCGTGTCTTTGAAGTTCACGCCCAGCCGCCGGACGAGCGCGGTGACCGCCTCGTCAGTCCCGTAGCTCGCGAGCTCCTCCAGGGCCTCCTGGCGGACCTGCTGCTGGTGGTGCTCATTGAGCATGCGCTTCGCGGCCTTGCCGATCTTGTTCGGCGTTGGCTTGCTCGAGAAGAAGTCCAAGAAGCCCATGGCGTCACCTCCGGTTTCAACGGCGCGGGAGGGTAGCACAGCGAGGGGGACAAGCGCAGCGGGCCAGAAGCGGCCGCCGCATTCCGTGGCGCCGGGGCCCGCCGGGTGGCCCCTATCGGACGTCGTCGAGGCGCAGGCCGGGGCGGGTCATCAACATCGGCTGCTTGGGGAGCGCCACCACGAACCGGGTGCCGCCGCCCGGCCGGGCCTCCACGGTCAAGCGCCCCCGGTGCTCCTCGACGATGCGTCGGGCGAGGGACAGGCCGGTGCCGCTGCCGATGAACTCGTCGGGCTGGTTGAGCCGCGAGAACAGCTCGAAGATGTGGTCGTGGTACCGGGCGTCGATGCCGATGCCGTTGTCTTCCACCTCGATGTGCCAGTCGAGGCCCGCATCGGTGTGGCGCACGGTGACCTGCGGTGCCTCGGCCCGGTTGAACTTGAGGCCGTTCTCGAAGAGCTGCTCCAGCAGCAGGCCGATCTGGGCGCGATCGGCGTTGAGCTCAGGCAGCTGGCCGGTCACCACGATCGTGCCGGGGTGCTTGAGCACGACCCGCTCGCGGACCTCGTCCACCAGCTCGGCGAGGGGGAACTGGCTCGCCTCGCCTCGCTCTCGCTCCTGCTGCACCAGCGCGACGAGATCATCGGCGAGCTCGTTGATGCGCTCGACCTTGCCCTCGATCCCGCGCACCAGCGACAGGCCGTCGGCGTCGAGGACCTGGCCGTGGTCCTCCTCCAGGAACGTCGCGAAGGCGTCGATGCTGCGCAGCGACTTCTTCAGGTCGTGGGTGATCCCGTACACCAGCGCGTCCAGCTCGGCGTTCGCGGTCTCGAGGCTGCGCCCGTACGCCCGCAGCTCGTCGCGGTTCTCGAGCAGGCTGTCGCCCATGGCGTTGAAGGTCGCCGCCAGCCGGCCGAGCTCGTCGCCGGAGTGGGACGCCATGCCGATGCGGTAGTCGAGGGCGCCGCCCCCCAGCATCCGCGCGCCCTCCTCCAGGGCGCGGATGGGCGCCAGGAGCTTGCTGGCCAGGTAGTCGGCGAAGAGGAACACGAACACCAGCGTCAGCAGGAACACGGCGGTGAGGATCCAGATCAGCACGGACACCTCGCGGTAGGCGGCGTCCGCCGGCACCGCCAGCACCACGTGCCAGCGGCTGTTGCGGACCGGCGCCCGCGCCACCACGTAGCGGGTGTCCCCGACGCTGACCTCGCCCGTGCTCTGGCCGGCGCTCTCCAAGCCCACCAGGTACGCGGGGGCCGGCTGGCCGACCTGGGCGGGATCGGTGTGGGCCACCACCCGGTCGGCGCCGTCGACGATGAACAGCACCGGCTGGTTGGGGGCCCTGGGCCCACGGGCCCGCACCAGCAGATCGGTGATGACGGCCGGCTCGATGACCAGCCCCGACCAGCCGATGACCCGATCCCGGGGCGCCTGATACAGCGGCTGCACCCGCAGGATGCGCGGGCGGGTGGTGCCGGTCAGCGGTGGGAGCACCCCCAGGAGCGCGGCGCGATCGCCGTCGGCCCGAAACCCGGGGACCCCGGCCAGGGTTGGCGCGGGCTGCAGGTTGTGGTGCGGCGTGCTCCAGACCAGCCGCCCGTCGGGCAGCGCCAGGAACGCCGCGGAGTACTGCTCGTTGAGGCGGGCCAGGTCGCCGAGGTCGTCCCAGGCCGTCGGTACGCTGGGCACGGGCGTCTGACCGGCGGCCATGCGCTCGGCGATGGCCGCGGCGTTGAACTGCTCGGTGGGGAACCGGCGGGCGATGGTGCCGAGCTCGTCGCGGGCGCGATCCAACGTGGCGCCGACCGCCTCGGCCGTCATCAGCACCGCCTGCGCGTGGCGGGTCCGCACCGAGCCTTGGCCTTGCTCGACCGCGCGGTTGACGTTGACCACGCCCGCGACCAGCAGCGGCGCGAGGCTCAGCGCCAGCAGCAGCAGGGTCACCTTGCCGCGCAGGTTCGGCCCGCGGATCCACCGCAGCAGACCCCGCCGGGCGGGCGGGCGGTCGTTGGCGTCGGCGATGGCGGGTGCCCCCATGCGGGGCATGTTGCGCGGCCCAACACGCCGAGGCAAGCGACCCCGCACCCGCCGCCGGCATCCCCTCGCGGCGTCGCCGGTTGCGCGGTGGCGCCCCAGGGAGTATTCAACCGCTCGACGTATCCAGCCCCAACTGACGGAGGCCTCCATGTCCGAGGGTCAGGTCATCACGCGTAACGACGACCTCTCGCTGAACGTGCCCGATCAGCCGATCATCCCCTTCATCGAGGGCGACGGCATTGGGCCCGACATCTGGGCCGCGTCGGTCCGCGTCCTCGATGCTGCGGTCGAGAAGGCCTACGGTGGCCGCCGCAAGATCATCTGGAAGGAGATCTTGGCGGGCGAGAAGGCCTTCAACGAGACCGGCGAGTGGCTGCCCGAGGCCACCGTCCAGGCCATCCGTGACTACCGCGTCGCCATCAAGGGCCCGCTGACCACCCCCGTGGGCGGCGGCATCCGCAGCCTGAACGTGGCGCTGCGCCAGATCCTCGACCTGTACGCCTGCGTGCGCCCCGTGCGCTGGTTCGACGGCGTCCCCGCGCCGGTGAAGCACCCCGAGAAGCTCGACGTGGTGATCTTCCGCGAGAACACCGAGGACGTGTACTCGGGCATCGAGTGGCGGGCCGGCTCCGAGGAGGCCAACCAGGTCATCGAGTTCTTGGCCAAGATGGGCAAGACCGTGCGCCCTGAGAGCGGCATCGGCATCAAGCCGGCCAGCAAGTTCGGCACCGAGCGCCTCGTGCGCCGCGCCATGCAGTACGCCCTCGACAACGGCCGCAAGTCGGTGACGTTGGTCCACAAGGGCAACATCATGAAGTTCACCGAGGGCGCCTTCCGGGACTGGGGCTACGGCCTGTGCGAGAAGGAGTTCGACGCCCACGCCATCGGTGAGGCCGATCTGTGGGCGGATCACGACGGCAAGATGCCGGCCGACAAGGCCCTCCTGGTCAACGACCGCATCGCCGACGCCATGTTCCAGCAGCTGCTGCTGCGCCCCGATGAGTACGACGTCCTGGCGACGATGAACCTCAACGGCGACTACCTGTCGGACGCGTGCGCCGCGCAGGTGGGTGGCCTGGGCCTCGCGCCCGGCGCCAACATCGGCGACGACGCCGCCGTCTTCGAGGCGACCCACGGCACGGCGCCCAAGTACGCCGGGCTCGACAAGGTCAACCCGTCGAGCGTGATCCTGAGCGGTGAGATGATGCTGCGGCACCTCGGCTGGCCCGAGGCCGCCCAGCTCATCGTCAAGGGCATCCAGGGCGCCATCAGCGCCAAGACCGTCACCTACGATCTCCATCGCCAGATGGAGGGGGCCACCCTGCGCAAGTGCAGTGAGTTCGGCAGCGACATCATCGATCACATGTGATCCGGTGCGGGCCGCCCCGGCGGCCTGCGACCCCAGTTCACCCTACTTTTGAAAACCCCCTGACAGCGGACCTGCGATGAAGATCCACGAGTATCAGGCCAAGGAACTGCTGAAGGGCTACGGGGTCGCGGTGCCCCGCGGCCACGTCGCTTTCAGCGCAGACGAGGCGGTCAAGGCTGCCGAGACCCTCGG
>JAUHVS010000627.1 GCA_030424955.1 bacterium
ACCCCGGCGCCGCTGGGGTGGGCGCGTCGGCTGCGGCTGCCTGGGCCCCGATCGCGGGCTACGCGGCGGCCCTGGGCGGGTGGCCTGCCCGGGCACGCAGCAGCGGACCGAGGCCCACCGCGTCGCACAGGGCGTGGGCGACGAATGGGGTCCACTGGTAGCCCTCTGGCTGCTGCGCGGCTGCAGCCCGGCGGCCGTTCTCAACCAGCGCGGCGATGGCGGCACAGGACGCCTCGACGCCGGCGCGGTGGGCGGCCGTGGCCTCGGCGATCAGGCGCGCCCGGTCGGGACCCGCCGCCATGAAGGGCTTCGGCGCGCTGTACTTCAGGGTCTCGGGTCGGTGCTGCCAGCCCTTGGCGAGCACGGCGGGCATGCCCAGGAACTGCCGGTGGGCGTGGGCGTCGATGAGGTCGTCGATCTGCGTGTTGCACCACGCCCGGTAGGCGGCGGACCGGCCCACGAAGGCGGTGAGCGGCGCCAGCCGGACGCTGAAGGCCGAGGTGTAGGGCCCGATGGGGCAGCGCGGATCCCGGCGGCGCGCGGCGCGGAAGGCGTCGAAGTCGAGGATCAGCGCACGGACCGGCGCCCCCGTCCGCAGGGCGTCGATGAGCTGCGGCCCCGCCCACGCCTCGGGGCGCGCCACCAGGCCGTCTTTGGTGCCGTGCGCGGTCACGTAGCGGAAGATGATGGCCTCCGCGGCATCGTCGAGCAGCGCCGTGCTTGCGAAGCCCGCGGTCCACACCGCCCCGCGGCGCCTGCCCAGCAGGTTCACCAGCTCCGCGGTGCGCGCCTTCACGTACTGCATGAGCTGCGACAGGCCCGTGGCGGTCCACGGCCGCACCACCAGGTGGAAGTGGTTGCTCAACGCCACGCCAGCGATCAGGTCCACCCGGTAGCGCAGGGCCGCCCGGCCGACAGCGCCCCAGAACAGCGCCGCGTGGTCCGGTGACTGCGCCATCAGCTGCTGGGTGTATTCGCCAAACAGCGTGCGGCTGCTGACGTGGTAGACCCGACCCGGTACGCAACGACGCCGCCTCGCCGCGCGCGTGGTCGCGCGGCGGAGTGTCCGACAGCCCATGGCTCGCCCTCCGATGCCCGGGCCCCGCCCGGTGGGGCCCCCTGATCACATCGGACAGTCGGCGGCGGTGTTGCGCGAAACCGTCCCGCCCCGTGCGCTTTTCCCCGGACGGCGCCGGGCGCACGGGCGCCGATGGACCCACGGCCGCTGGCCTTGCTACCCTCCGCCGCCCTTCTGGAGGACGCCGATGCTGCGCCTGCTCGCCCCCGCTCTCGCTGTGTGTCTGGCTGCGCCCGCGGGGGCGTCGCCGTATGACTGGCAGGCCTATCCTCACGGGGCGGGGGTCATCGCGGCGTCGCCCTCGGATCACTGGCTGCTGCTCGACGCGGCCCGCGTGTCGCCCGAGGCCATCGAGGCCACCCTCGCCAAGGCGCTGCCCGGCGCCACGCTGGCGCAGATCAAGGGGCTGGACGCCGAGCGGATCGCCGTCGAGATCGGCGGGGCGCACAGCGAGGGGCTGCGGCGCCTGGGCGACGCGCTCGTGGCCGCTGGGCTGGCGCGCCGCGCCTGGCCCGGGCTGGCGCGGGGGGCGAGCCGCGGGTTCGCCGATGATCGGCTGACCGTGGCCTTCGAGGCCCCGCCCGGCCCCGCCGAGCACAAGGCGCTTGGGGCGCTGGGCGTCCGGCTGCAGGCCGCGACCCCGCTGCCGGCGGTGTGGACCGCCCTCGCCGAGGATGGTGACGGCATCGGGGCGGCGTTCGCGCTGCAAGATCAGCCGGGCGTGCGCTGGGCCGAGCCGGATCTGATCCGCGAGATCGTCGCGCACCAGGTGGTGCCGGCCGAGCCGGAGCAGGGCCGGCAGTGGCACCTCGAGAGCCCCACGGGCCGCGGCGACATCGACGCCGAGGGGGCCTGGGCGGTCACCACCGGCGATCCCGACGTCATCGTCGCGATCTTCGAGGTCGGCGGCTTCGACCTCGAACACCCGGACCTGGCGAGCAACATCGCGGGCGGCTTCGACTGGGCCGACGGCGACGAGGATCCCAGCGCGGAGTGCCGTGAGGGGGTGCTGTTCGAGGCCCGCCGCGACGTGACCTGCCCCGACGATCAGCCCTACCGCGAAGCCCACGGCACAGCGGTGGCGGGCATCATCGGCGCCCGCACCAACGGCCGCGACGGGGTCGGGGTGTGCCCCGACTGCACGCTGATGCCCGTGCGCATGTCGGCCCGCGAGTCCCTGCGCAGCGTGAACGCGGCCGGGGCCTTCCGCCGCGCCGCCGACGAGGGCGCCAAGGTGATCAACAACTCCTGGGGCCCGGCCGACAACGCGACCTTCCCGCTGTCGGTGGCCGAGAAGGAGGCCTTCGACTACCTGAGCCTCGAGGCCAACGGCGGCAAGGGCGTGGTGATGCTGTTCTCGGCGGGCAACGTGTTCCAGCCGGCCACCAACAACCCCTACAACGCCTACGCCCACAGCGTCGTGGTGGCCGCCAGCACCTTCCAGGACGACTTCGCCTGCTACTCCAGCTACGGCGAGGTCATCGACGTGGCCGCCCCCAGCATGGGCTGCTTCGACGACGAGCCCGGCATCGCGACCACCGATCTGCGAGGCCCCGCCGGGTACGCCGAGGGCGGCTTCACCGACCAGTTCTCGGGCACCAGCGCAGCCGCCCCGGTGGCCGCCGGCGTGGCGGCGCTCATCGTCGCCGCCAACCCCGATCTGACCGCCCAGCAGGTGCGCCTGATCCTGCAGACCAGCGCCGATCAGATCCTCGCCAACAAGCACGACTGGCAGCGCGAGATCGGCCGCAGCCTGGCGTCGGAGTTCGCCTACGACGATCAGGGCCACAGCCTGGGCTTCGGCTACGGCCGGGTGAACGCCGCCGCGGCGGTGGCCCAGGCGCGGGCGCTGCGCCACCTGGTGGGCGCACCCTGCGGCGGGGCCTGCGCGCGCTGCGTGGCCGACCGCTGCGCGCCGAACTGCGCCGACGACGGTGACTGCCCGGGCAGCAGCCGCTGCCTGGCCACGCCCGACGGCGCGCTGGGCTGCCAGCTGCCGGTGCAGGGCCCGACGGATCTGGGCGCGCCGTGCACCGACGCCTGCGAGGTGTGCGTGGCCACCTACGACACCGAGCCGCGGGTGGTGCAGATCTGCAGCCAGTTCTGTGAGGCCGATGACGAGTGCGCCTTCGGGTTCGACTGCCGGCTGGTGGACCCCCACCTGCCCAAGGCCTGCGTGCGCGGCCACCAGACCTGCGGCACGGTCTGGGGGCGCACCCGCTGCGACGCGAAGACCCGGGTCGAGAACGGCGACGGCGATCGCTTCTGCTCCTGCCGGTGCGTGCAGGGCTCCGCCGGGGCCTGCCCCGAGGGCTTCAAGTGCGCCGACGTGTTCTGCCGGCCGGGCTTCGACAACCAGACCTGCGCCGAGGTCGGCCGCAGCGACTTCCCCAACGAGGCGCCCCACTGCGTGCCCGATCCCGAGTGGCGCCCCGCCTGCGAGGCCGACGGCGACTGCCCCACCGGCGACGTGTGCCTCGCGGGCCAGTGCGGGCCCGACGCCATCGACGGGGCGTGCTCGGCCTGTGCGCGCTGCACCACCGACAGCGACTGCGGACCCGCCCACACCTGCGAGGTCATGCCCGACAACAGCTGGCGCTGCACCCGCGCCTGCGACACCGATGGCGACTGCGCCGGCGACAGCGTCTGCCGCGACGTGGTGGGCCTGGGCACCACCTGCGTGGATCCCGGCGAGGACCGGGTGGTCGCCTGCACCACGGCCGACTGGCGCTGCCAGGTCGAGGGGCGCTGCGCGAGCGACGCAGACTGCGCGGACGGCCCCTGCGAGGCCGGGTTCTGCGCGGGCTCGGCGCCCCAGCCCACCCCCGATCAGGGGCCGCCCGGGGCGGACGGCGGTGGCCCGACCATCGTGCCCGCCACGGGCGACGGTGGCGGGAGCG
>JAUHVS010000004.1 GCA_030424955.1 bacterium
TGGCCTCGGTGATGGGCTTCGTGGTGCACCGCACGGTCATCGAGCAGCAGGCCACCACCGTGAAGGCTGGCATCGACTGGACCCGCCAGCAGCTCAAGGCCGTGCTCGGCACCCCGCTGGCCTTCGCGGCGGTGATCCTGGCGGTGGGCGTGGTCGAGGGCGTGGTGGGCCTCATCGCCCGCATCCCCGTCGCCGGCCCCATCGTCTGGGGCATCGCCTCGCCCGCCCTGTTCGCCCTCAGCCTCGCCGCCGGCCTCGTGGCCGTCGCCCTGCTGTACTGCCTGCCCCTGTACGTCCCGGTAATCCTGAACGAGGGCACCACCGCCGCGGACACCCTCAAGCGCCTGCTGAGCCTGTTTCGCACCTACGGCGCGCGGCTGCTGGCCTACGTGCTGGGCAGCGTGATGATGATCGGCTTCGCCTTCATGGTCACGGTGCTGCCGGCCCTGCAGCTCGGCCTGGGCCTGATGGGCAAGGTCAGCGGCCCGGCCATGGGCGGGCACTACCTGGCGATCCTCAGCGAGATGCCCCGCGCCCTGGTGTCGCCCACGACCCTGCTGGCCTTCAACACCAGCGGCGCCGGCGCCGTGGACACCGGCTTCGGCCACAGCCTCGGCGGCATCTTCGCCGCCCTGGGCAACTTGATCCCGTTGGCCGTCTTGATGGCGATCCTGGGCCTCGCCTACTACACGGCGGGCGCGATCACCTACGCCACCGTCACCGGGCGGCAGAAGCAGGGCTGAGGGCCCTGCGCGGGGGCGGGCGGGCGCTCAGCCCGGCGGGCGGCTCTTGACGAAGACGCGCCGCGACAGCCCGCCCTTGTCGAAGACCTCGAAGTCGACCTCGATCAGATCGCCCTCGGCCCCGCAGAAGATCTGCTCGGAGTCGGGCGAGCGCTCCCACCGGTAGCGCCCGACGCACTCCCCCTTGCACTTGCGATCGCCGGCGGCCTCGGCCCCGAGCGCCTCGAAGGTCATCTCGAGGGGCGTGGCCTCGACCACCACCACCACCCGGTCCAGATCCGCCGCGCCGTCGGCGTCGTAGACGTCGATCTCGATGCGGTCCAGCGTGAAGGTGTCGACGTCGAGGCTGCGGCAGACCGCGTCCCCGCGGAAGACCTCGGGCTGGCTGTTGCTGGCCTCGTCTTCCCCGCACCCGGCGAGGGCCGTGGCGAGGGCGAGGGCCACAAAGGCGCGCTTCATCGTGTGCTCCGATCTGTGGGGGGCAGAGGATAGGCCACGAGCCGACAGGCGGGCAAACCCGCCGACGCACCCGCCGGATCAGGCCGGGCGTCCGGCCCACACCGCAGGGGGTGATCCCCGCCCCGAAATGCGGGTATGGTCGCGCCGTGATCAGCCTGCTCCTCGTCGCATCCCTGCTCGCCCCGCCCACCCCTGGTGACGCGGCGGTCTGGCGCTTCCCCGATCCCTACGCCCCGCAGCTCCGCGCTGCGCTGGTGGAGGCGCGGGGGGGCAGCCTCACCGGACACCTCATCACCGACGCCGAGCTGGACGCCTTCCTCGCGGCGGCGCGGCCCGAGGGGGCCGCCCTGGGCTGTGTGGACGACCGCGCCCAGTGCCCCGACTCGACCCGCGCGGCGCTGCAGGCGCTGGGGCTCAGCCGGCGCATCGACGCCACGGCCACGCGCACCGAGACCGGCTGGCGGGTGACCTTCACCCAGACCAGCGTCGGCGACGCCGCCCCCGCCCCGTTCACCGGCGAGGGCGACACCGTCAGCGACGCCGTGAAGCAGGCGCTGTCGGGGCTGACGGGCCAGGGCAGCGTGCGGGTGGTGGTGGTGCCCGAGGGCGCCCGGCTGCTGCTCGACGGCGAGGCCTGGGGCACCGGCAGCGGCACCTACCCCGCGCGGCCCGGCGCCCACGTGCTGCGGGCGGAGCTCGAGGGCCGCCGCGCCGTCGAGATCCCCCTGACGGTGGCCCGCGGCCGCGTGACGGCCACCAGCGTCGAGCTGCCCGTCGCCTTCGGCAAGCTGGTCTTCGCCGTCGAGCCCGCCGACGCCACCGTGCTCCTCGACGGCCGCCCCTACGCCCCCGGCCCCGCCACGGAGCTGGCGCCCGGCGATCACACCCTCGAGGTCAGCGCCCCGGGCCACGAGCCCGCCAAGCACACCTTCACCCTCAAGCCCGCCACGCAGATGGACCTGTCGCTGAAGCTGCAGCCGGCCCGCACCGACTGGTGGATGCGCTTCGAGACCCCCCACGAGGACACCCTGCGCCACGTGTGGCTGGCCCGCGCCGATCTGCGCTTCGTCTCGCTGGGCGGCGGATCGCTGACCCGCAACCGCGACCCGGTCAACCTCAACGAGCAGAGCGAGAGCATCGGCCTGACGGGCCTGGGCTTCACCCTCACGTGGCGCAGCCGCCTGCTGATCGTGGACGCCCTGAGCCTCGACTTCGCCGGCGGCGCGGGGCCGGCCAAGGCCAGCTTCGACGACGGCGACGGCGAGATCCGCGACTACTTCCGCACCACCCTGCGGCCGGCCTGGTTCGGCGTGCGCTACCCCATGTGGCGCGTCGAGCCCTACGCCGTGGGCGGCCCGCTGCTGGCCTTCGACAGCTTCGACGCCGTCAACGTGACGGGCGACACCGAGTCCTTCGACGGCACGGCCTTCGGGCTGGGCATCCAGCTCGGCGCGCGCTTCTTCTTCACGCCCGACTGGTTCGCGCACACCGCCTTCGACACCACCTTCTGGTTCGGCGAGCGCGCCACGGCGGCCTTCGTGATCGGCGGCGGCTACGCCTTCGACTTTGACCTGCCGGAGTGGTTGTGAGCTGGCCGACGCCCCCCCGCTGGCTGCTGGTGGCCGCCCTCGCGGCGGCGCCGGCCCACGCCACCGACCTCAGCGACGCGCCCAAGAGCGAGGACGCCCCAGGCGCTGAGTCCGTGCGCCCCGAGGACCGCCTGCCCGACCACCCCGACGTCGAGAAGGGCAAGGCCGCCTACAACGCCGGCCGCTACAACGAGGCCGCGCGGCTGTTCCTGTCTCTGGCCCAGCGCTTCCCGCGGCAGCCCGCGCTCTACCGCGCCCTGGCCCGCTCGCGCACCTGGGCCGGCGACATCGACGGGGCGGTCCTCGCCTACCGCGCCTACCTCGCCCAGGCCCCCCAGGCCGCCGATCTCGAGAAGGTGCAGGCCGAGCTTGAGCTCGCGCTGCGCAAGACGGCGAAGCCCCCCGAGGCGCCCCCGGGCGGCGACACCCTCGACCTGGCCATCACCTACGCCCGCAGCGGGGTCTTCGCCGGCGAGAACGGCGCCTTCGGTCGCCTCGACGCCGCGGTTGAGGCCGGCTACATCGGCCCCCGCCTCGCCGACGTGCGCGACACCATCGCCGAGGCCCTGGCGACCCAGAGCCGCGACGCGCTCGAGCGCTGGTGGCGACCCGACGCCCAGGCCTCCGCCGAGACCCTCAGCCGGCTGGCCAGCGGCTGGCAGGCGCAGCGCTCACGCCGGGCCCCCACGGCCGCCGAGCAGCGGCTGGCCACCGGCCTCGCGGGGCTGTCGCAGATCGCGGCCGGCCAGTGGGCCGAGGCCGCCCAGACCCTGCAGCCCGCCGCCCCAGGCGACCACCGGCTGCGCTTCGCGCAGGCCCTGGCCTTCGCCCGCTCGGGGCGCGACGATGACGCCGCCGCCCTGCTCGAGGCCCTGGCCCGTCACCATGACGAGCCGCGGGTGCGGCTGCTGCGGGGGCTGGTGTTGAACCGGCTGGGACGTGGCGAAGAGGCCATCACCGAGCTGCGCTCGGCCCTGCTCGACTGACCCACAGGCGGCGGGGGGGCAGCCTGCGCCCGCGGCACCCTGGGCTGGGCGCCGGCCGCGCGAGGCGGCCCCTGACGGGTCGCGGCCGCCCGATCCGCGCTACATCCCCTTGGGTGGCAGCGCCAGCTCGCACTGGCGCACGAGGGCCTGGGCCTTGCTGAGCCCCGGCGCCGCCTGCACCACCGGCGCGAGGGCCGCGATCACCTTCACGCAGTCGCCCGCCGCGTTGGCGGCCTGGCCGGCCTTGTAGCTGGCCCGCAGCGCCTGCACCTCGTCGATGAGCGCGCTCGCCTCGGGGTGCCCGGGCGCCTGCGCCAGCGCGGCCTTCGCGCCCAGCTCCGCCTCGCCAAAGCGGCCGTCCTTCAGCGCCTCACGGGCGTCGCGCACCCGCGCGTCGGCGGTGGGGCCTGCGGGCGGCTTCGGGGCCGGGGCCTTGGTGGCCGGCGCCTTGGGCGGCTTCGTCGCCGGCGCCTTGGGCGGCTTCGTCGCCGGCGCCTTCGGGGCCGTGGTGGCCGGCGCCTTGGGGGCCTGTGTCGCGGGCGCCTTGCTCGCCGGCGCCTGGGTGGCCGGCGCCCGGGTGGCCGGGGCCTTCGGTGCCCGCGTCGCGGGGGCCTGGGTCACAGGCCCGGCCGGGCGGACGGGGCTCGCGCCGCCGTCCACCGCGGCGTCGACCTGGCTGGCCGGGCTCGCGATGGCCGATCCCTCGGTCACGGGCGGCGCCCCGCCGTGGGTCGCAGGGGCCGAGAAGAACCAGGCCGCCACGGCGATGGCCCCGATGAAGAGCCCCGCCGCCACGATGACCGTGGACGACAGCCCGTCGTCGCCCGCCAGCCCTGGGGGCAGGCCCGGATCCATGAACAGGGGGCCGTCCAGGGCCGGCCGCTCGCCAGAGGGCGTCGGGCGCCGCATCCCCCGCTGACCGGCTGGGGGCGACAGCCGCCGAGCCAGCGCGTTGTTGGGCCGCGTCGCGTCCCCAGGCGCGCTCGCGGCCCGCTCCGCACGGGTGTCGGCGGGCGGCGTCGACGGCTTGGGCGTGCGCACCCGGGGCAGCTCGCCGCTGGCCGCGATGCCCGGCACCAGCGACAGATCCCCCAGCAGGCTCAGCTCGTCGAAGGCGTCGATGAGCGCCTCGGCGTTGGGGAAGCGATCGTCCGGTCGCTTCGCCAGGCACTGCAGGCAGATGTCCTCGAGGGGCCCGGGCAGCGCCGACGGCCCGCCCAGCCGCTCCGACGGGGGGATGGGCGCCTCGGTGGCCTGCTGGTGCATGACCCGCATCTTGTCTTTGCCGGTGAACGGCGGATCGCCCGTGAGCATCTCGTAGAGCACGCAGCCCAGGGCGTACAGGTCGCTGCGCTCGTCGACGATCTGGCCGCGGGCCTGCTCCGGGGCCATGTACTCGGGGGTGCCGAACACCATGCCCGCCTGGGTCAGGCGCGGCCCGTCATCGTCGAGGTCCTTGGCGATGCCGAAGTCGAGCAGCTTGACGTGGTAGCGGCCGGGCCGGGTCTCGGTGAGCACGATGTTGTCGGGCTTCAGGTCCCGGTGCACGATCCCAGCGGCGTGGGTGGCGGCCAGCCCCTGGGCGATCTGCATCGCCAGCTCGGCGGCCAGGGCCGGATCCAGGCGCGTCTCGGTATGCAGCATCGAGGCCATGGACGTGCCGGGGCAGTACTCCATGACCATGTAGGTGGTGCCGTCCGCCATGCGGTCGAAGTGCATCAGCTTGACGACGTTGGGGTGGTCCACCTTGGCGTAGGTGCGCGCCTCGATGTGGAAGCGCTCCACCAGATCGGGCTTCGACACGTGCCGCTCGTGCAGCACCTTGATGGCGACCTTCTGGCCCAGGTTGACGTGCTGGCCCAGGTACACCGTGCCCATGCCGCCCACGCCGACCCGGTGCTCGATGCGGTAGCGGTTGTCGACCACCAGCCCGATGAGCGGATCCACCGGCCGCCCACCGTCGGTGGGCAGGCCCAGCCCGCAGCGGCCGCAGAAGCGGTCGTCCTTGGACACGGCGTGGTCGCAGCGGGGGCACTTCATGCACACACCCTACCACCCGAACCTACCCGGGCAAGCGTGAAGTCAGCCGACGCGCCGCGGAGGCCTGCGTCGGGCCAATCGGGGCGTTCAGAACTCGCCGAACAGCACGGTCAGCTTCACCCCGAGGGCGACGGCGATCTTGTAGAGCGAGCTGACGGACGCGCTCGACTCGGCGCGCTCGATCTGGCTCAGCAGGCTCACCGACAGGCTCGTGCGTCGGGCGAGCTGCTTGAGGGTCAGCTCACGCTCCTTGCGGATGCGGCGGATGTTGCCGCCGATGGCGCGGTGCAGCTCCTCTTCGGGGTTGCGCAGCAGCCCCTTCTTGCGCAGCACCTCGGCGATCTTCTCGCGGAAGGCCTCCATCTCGAAGGGCTTGCGCACGTAGTCGCTGACGTTGAGCTTGAGGGCGTCCACCGCCGTCTCGATGGACGGGTAGCCCGTGAAGACGACGATGGAGATGTCGCTGTCCACCTTGCGGATATGTTGGATCAGCTCGATGCCGTCCATGCGGGGCATCATGAGGTCCACGATCAGCAGGTGGTAGTCATGCTCACGGATGCGGTCCACCGCCAGCGTGGGGTCGCACAGGCTCTCCACCGCGTAGCCCGCCGCCTCGAGCATCGTGGTCATGAACTCACAGATGTCGCGGTCGTCGTCGACGATCAGGATGCGGATGTGCGGGGCGGCGGCCATGGGCGCTCCTCTGCGTTCGGATGGGGGCGTCAGCCGCCCAGAAGGCTCTGCTTGAACCGGCTCATCTCCAGCGACGAGCGCATGCGGTCACGCAGCTCGGCGATGCGGAAGGGCTTGGTCACGTAGTCGTCGGCGCCCAGGTCGATGCAGCGGGCGCGGGCGTCGTCGTTCTGCACCGCGGTGACCATCACGACCGGGATCAGCGCCGTCTCCGCGCGGGCCCGCAGCCGCTCCAGGACCCCGTACCCGTCCAGCCGCGGCATCATCACGTCGAGCAGGATCAGATCGGGGATCTTCGCCTCGACGGCCTCCAGCCCCTCGACCCCATCGCGGGCCACGCGGGTGGTGTAGCCCGCCGACCGGCACACCTGGGCCAGCAGGCGCACGTTGAGGGCGTCATCCTCGATGATGAGCACTTCGACGGCGGTGGGTTCGGTTGGCGCGCTCATTCTTCCTGCAGCAGGTTGTCGAAGCGGGTCCACTGGCGGAAGAACTTCAGCTTGATCGTGCCGGTCGACCCGCTGCGGTGCTTGCCCACGATGATCTCGGCCAGCCCTTTGTCCTCCGAGTCCTCGTTATAATACTCGTCGCGGTAGACGAACATGATGATGTCGGCGTCCTGCTCGATGGCGCCGGACTCACGCAGGTCGCTCAGCTGCGGGCGCTTGTTCGGCCGGGACTCCACGCTCCGGTTGAGCTGCGACAGCGCGATCACCGGCACGTTGAGCTCCTTGGCGAGCCCCTTCAGGTTCCGCGAGATGTCGCTGATCTCCTGCTCGCGGCTGCGGATGTTGGCGCCGCCCTTCATGAGCTGGAGGTAGTCGATGACCACCAGCGACAGCGGCGGCGCGCTCTGATCGCTCGCCAGGCGGCGACACTTCGAGCGCGCCTCCATCACCGAGATCCCGGCGGTGTCGTCGATGTGGATCGACAGGTTGTTCATGCGCTTGACCGACTGCAGCAGGCGGTCGATGTCGCCGTCCGTCAGGTGACCGGTCTTCATGCGCTCACCGTCGACGCGGGCCTCGCTGGCCAGCATCCGGGCGGCCAGCTGCACCGTGGGCATCTCGAGGCTGAACACGGCGACCGAGCCGCCGCCGTGCTTCGCGGCGTTGACGGCGATGTTCAGGGCGAAGGCGGTCTTCCCCATGGCCGGGCGGGCGGCGAGGATGATCAGATCGCCGCCGTGCAGGCCGGCGGTCTTGGCGTCCAGGGCCGAGAACCCGCTGGGGGTGCCGGTGACGGCCACCTTGGCCTCGTAGGCCTTCTGGACCTTCTCGATGGCCTCCTTCAGCGCCGCGTTCATGGGCATGAAGTGCCGCGTGTTGCGGGCCGCGCCCACCTCGTAGACCGCCTGCTGGGCCTCGTCGAACAGCCGGGTGGGATCGTCGTAGTCGCCGCCGCGGGCCTTGTCGACGATGCCCTCGCAGGCCGCGATCAGGCGCCGGATCTCGGCGGCCTCGTGCACCAGGTTGGCGTGGTGTTCGATGTTGGCGGCGGTCGCGGCCGCCTCGGCCAGATCCGCGACATACTCAGGGCCGCCCGCCGCGGCGATTTGCCCGGCCTTCTCGAGGGCCTGGGTGACCGTGACCGGGTCAATGGGCTGGCCCTGCTCGGCCAGCACCAGCATCTGGCCGTACACGAGGCCATGGCGGGGGGCGTTGAAGTCGGCCTGATCCAGGATCGGCATGATGCGATCCAGGGCCTGGTTCTCGAGGAACACCCCCCCTAGCACCGAGAGCTCGGCGTCGAAGGCCTCGAGGTGTGCCGCGCGCGACATCTCGCTCCCCTGCCAGGTGTGGCGCCATGGGCGCCGTCGCCAGGCGAGCCCAGGCTCACCCGTCCAGGCCGCCGCGCCGCGACGGCGCGCCTCCGCAGAGCGTACCCCGCAGGGCGCGCGGCAGGTCAACCCACCGCTCGCCCCCAGCAGCGCCACCCACGGCGCCGCTCGGCGAGGCCCTGACAGCCCGTTGAAACTCGCGGACCGAGCCAGAGCGAGCCGAAGCGTCGGATCCAAGGCGCCGCGCGGTCGGCGATGCAGGGCATCGACGATGACGCGGCAACGCCGGAGCCGATGAGTTCGGCGATGACGCTGGCGACGGGAGCGCTTTTCAACGGCCTGCTAAAACGCAATCGCCCGCCACGGGGACAGCCCCGGGCGGGCGACGCACGGTCAACCCGGGCGGCCCGCAGGCCCCCCGCTCTCCCGAACCGGACTCAGTCCTCGGACTCGTCCGACGCCTCGGCGGCCACGATGGACCCCGGGGCAGGCACCACGTTGACGGTGATCGTCGCGTTCACGTCGCGGTGGAGCTTGATGTCGACCCGGTGCGAGCCCAGGGTCTTGATGTGCTCCTTGAGCTGGATCTGCCGACGGCTGATCTCCAAGCCCTTGCCTCGCAGCAGGGCCTCGATCTCCATCGACGTCACCGAGCCAAACAGCTTCTCGTTCTCGCCAGCGGCCTTCTCGATCGACAACGACACCGTGTTGATCTTGGCGGCCTCGGCCTCGGCGCCTGCGCGCAGCTTGGCCAGACGGGACTCGATGACCCGCTGCTCGTGCTTGACCCGCTTGACCTGACGCTCGTTGGCGAGCACGGCCTTGCCACGGGGCAGCAGGAAGTTGCGGGCGAAGCCGGCCTTGACGATGACGACATCGCCGACCTCGCCGAGGTGCTCCACATCTTCACGAAGGATGACCTGCATCTTTCGGTCCTCCTTAGTGCGCTTTGACAGTGGTGAACGGCATCAGCGCGACCATGCGGGCCCGCTTGATGGCACGCGTGATCCGACGCTGGTTCTTCGCGCACAGGCCGCTGACGCGGCGCGGCACGATCTTGCCCCGCTCGGTGATGAAGTACTTGAGGATCGAGGGATCCTTGTAGTCGATGACCAGGCTCTTGTCGGCCAGGAACCGATCCACCTTGCGACGCCGGCGGCCCCGGCCGTAGCTGCGCACCTTAGACATTGGTGGCCTCCTCCTCAGCGTCGTCACCCTCGGCGGCGTCGGGGGCGGTCGGGGTGGTCCCCATCGCCTGCGCCTGGTCCTCGGGGATGCCGTCCTCGAGCTTGATGGTGATGAACCGGATGCAGTTGTCGACCAACCGCAGGATACGCTCGATCTCAGTGGTGACACCGGGCGTCGCGAGCAAGGTCATGTACGTGTAGTACGCCTTGTTCTGCTTGCGGATCTCGTAGGCGAGCTTGCGCTTGCCCCAGTCCTCGCGGGTGAGCAGCCAGGCATCACCCTCGGTGATGACGTTCTCCACGCGATCGTGGACCTTCTGGCGCTCGTCGTCGGTCGCTTCGGGCTGGATCAGGTAGATCAGCTCGTACTTGCGGTACTTCTTGCTGGCCATTGGCCTTCTGGCTCCCTTCGGATTCGAAGCAGCCCGCCGACCCGATGGCCTGCGAGCAGGGAGTGGCGCACCCCATGTGCGCCGCATCAAAACACGTGCGCCCTCGACCCCGAGGGGCGAGGGCGCGTGAAGATACGGATCGCGACCCCAGCGGTCAAGCTGGAGTCACGCGCCGGCCGAACTCAGCGGTCAGCCTGGGCCACGGTCCGCTCGACGGCGGGCTTGTTGGCCGCCTTGGCGTCCTTGCCCTTGTCGGCGTGGAAGCTCACCAGCACGGGGGCGGTGACCAGGGCCACCACGCTCATCAGCTTGATGAGGATGTTCAGCGCCGGGCCCGCGGTGTCCTTGAAGGGATCGCCCACGGTGTCGCCGATGACCGCCGCCTTGTGGGCCTCACTGCCCTTGCCGCCGTTGTGGCCGCCCTCGATGTACTTCTTCGCGTTGTCCCAGGCGCCACCGGCGTTGGACATGAAGATCGCCATCATGACGCCACCCACGGTGGTGCCGACCAGCAGGCCGCCCAGGGTCTCGAGGCTGTAGAGGCCGGCGATGACGGGCGCGATGACCGCCAGCAGGCCGGGCACGACCATCTCCTTGATGGCGGCCGAGGTGCTGATCTCGACGCACTTGGCGTGCTCCGCCTTGACGCCTTCCTTGCCCTCGCGCAGGCCCGGGATCTCGCGGAACTGACGGCGCACCTCTTCGATCATCTGGCCCGCGGCGCGGCCCACGGCCTCCATGGCCATGGAGCTGAACAGGAAGGGCAGCATGCCGCCCACGAACACACCCACCATCACGGGCGGGCTGAGCACGTTGATGCCGCTGTCGATGAGGCCGGCCTTGGTGGCGAAGGCGCTGAACAGCGCGAGGCTGGTCAGGGCCGCGGAGCCGATGGCGAAGCCCTTGCCGATGGCGGCGGTGGTGTTGCCCACGGCGTCCAGCTCATCGGTGATGTCCCGGACGTCGGAGCCAAGCTCGCTCATCTCGGCGATACCGCCGGCGTTGTCGGCGATGGGGCCGTAGGCGTCGACGGCCAGCTGGATGCCGGTGGTCGAGAGCATGCCCAGGGCGGCCATGGCGATGCCGTACAGGCCGCTGGTGTAGTACGCGATGAGGATCGCAGCGCAGATGAGCAGGGTGGGCAGCGCCGTGGAGCGCATGCCCACGGCCAGGCCGCTGATGATGTTGGTGGCCGGGCCGGTGAGGCTCTCGTCGGCGATGCTCTTGACCGGCGCCTTGTGGTCGCTGGTGTAGTGCTCGGTCACGACGCCGATGAGCAGGCCGCTCACGAGGCCGCCCAGGGTGGCCCAGAACACGCCCATGGCCGTGTAGGTGTCGCCGCCGGTCTTGAACTCGCCGTCGCCCAGCATGGTGGTGATGAGGAACCAGCTGACCAGCAGCATGATGCCGCCCGCGGCGAAGGTGCCGGTGTCGAGGGCGCGCTGGGGGTTGCCCCCCTCCTTGACCCGCACCAGGAAGGTGCAGCCGATGCTGACCACGATGCCGGCGGCCGCGATGAACATGGGGAGCAGCACGGGGTTGAGCTCGCTGCCCTTGGCCATGCCGGCCATCCAGCCGGTGCCCAGGATCATGGAGCCCACGATGGCGCCCACGTAAGACTCGAAGAGGTCGGCGCCCATGCCGGCCACGTCGCCCACGTTGTCGCCCACGTTGTCGGCGATGGTGGCCGGGTTGCGGGGGTCATCCTCGGGGATGCCCGCCTCGACCTTGCCCACCAGGTCGGCGCCGACGTCGGCGGCCTTGGTGAAGATGCCGCCGCCCACGCGCGCGAAGAGCGCGATGGAGCTGGCGCCCAGGCTGAAGCCCGAGACCACGTTCAGCACGATGGCGAGCTTCGGCACGCCGTTGACGCTGGCGAAGAGCTCGCCCTCGCCCAGCAGGCCGGTGTTCGAGAACAGGACGAACAGGCCGCCCAGGCCCAGCACGCCCAGGCCCACGACGCTCATGCCCATCACGGCGCCGCCGTTGAAGGCGACCTCGAGGGCCGGCGACAGGCCGGTGCGGGCGGCGTGGGTGGTGCGGGTGTTGGCCGCCGTGGCGACCCGCATCCCGAAGAAGCCCGCGAGGCCGGAGCAGATGGCGCCCACCACGAAGGACACGGCGATCAGCGCGTGGCTGTCACGCTGGCCGTTGTTGGCCCAGGCCAGCAGCCCGGCCACGACCACCACGAAGATCGCGAGCTTGCGATACTCCGCCGCCAGGAAGGCCATGGCGCCCTCCCGGATGTTGGTCGCGATCTCGCGCATGGTCTCGTTGCCCGGGTCCTTCTTGTTGACCCAGGCCGAGCGCCAGAATGCGTACCCGAGGGCAAGCAGGCCCGCGACGGGAATCGCCCACATATAATCGATCACGTCTGTCGACTCCTGTTGTTGTGGCGCGTCGCCCCTCTCGACTGCGTCACGCCGCGTTGACCTGATTCATGGCGTTCTTGAGGCCGTCCTTCAGGGCGAGGCGCAACGCGTCTGCGGCCCGATCCTGGAGATCCGGCAGCCAATCGCGCTCCTCCCCGGCCGCGAAGTCGCTGAGCACAAAGTCGCTCACCTCTCCGTGGCGCGGACGTCCGATGCCCACCCGCAGGCGAGCGAAGTCTCGGCTCCCGAGCTGCCCGATGATCGAGCGCAGCCCGTTGTGCCCCGCGTGGCCCCCCCCCACCTTCAGGCGGAGGGTGCCAAAAGGCAGGTCCAGCTCGTCGTGCACCACCCAGATCCGTTCGACGTCGACGCCGAAGAAGCCCTGGGCGGGCACGACCGACTGGCCGCTGACGTTCATGAACGTCTGCGGCTTGAGCAGGACCACCTTGTGCCCGTCGATCTCCCCCACCCCATGCAGGCCCTTGAACTTCGCCTTCGAGACGTCGATGCCCGCTGCCGCCGCGAGGCGGTCGATGACCATGAAGCCGACGTTGTGTCGGTTCCTGGCATAGCGGGGACCCGGGTTACCGAGCCCGACGATCAGAGTGCGGCTCATGGGATCTGCTCTGAGCGGGTTGAGGTGGCGGGGGGGGTGACCCGGCGGTCACCCGGCGAGCGTCAGGCGCTCGACTACTTCTTGGCCTTGCCCTTGGCGTCTTCCTCGGCGGTCGCCTTGCGGCCACGGGGCGCGGCGACCTTCGCCACGATGTAGTCGCGGTCGAAGACGGGCTTGACGCCCTCGGGCAGCGGGACCTCGCTGGCCATCATCTGGAAGCCGATGTCCATGTTGGTGATGTCGATGACGATGTTGCCCGGGAAGTCCGCGGGCTTCGCCAGCACCTTCATCTCACGGTACGGCGTGCGCAGGCGGCCACCCAGGCTCACACCGACCGACTTGCCGGTGAAGCTCATCTCGATCTGGGCGGTGACCGCCTTGTCGGGATCCGGCGACACCAGGTCGACGTGCAGGATGTCGCGGCTGACGGCGTGGCGCTGCAGCTCACGCACCAGCACCTTGTGGCTGCCGCCGCCCTCGATCTCGACGGTCAGCAGGGAGTTGAGGCCCTTGGGGTTCTCGAGGGCCTTCTGCAGCTGCTTGGGGTCGATGTCCACCGAGATCGGGGACTCCACGCCAAAGCCGTAGATCACCGAGGGGATCCGGCCCGCGCGACGCAGCGAGCGGGACGAGCCCTTGCCGCGACCCTCGCGGACGTTGGCGTTGATGGTGCTGTACATGACGATATCGCTCCTATCCAAACCCGGCCCCTCGTCGATTCCCTAATGGAAAAGACTACTTACCGAGTTCAGATCATGAATTCGCTTGATGGCTTCGCCGAACACGTCGGCCGCGGAAAGAACCTTGATCTTGGGACACGCCCGCCCGGCGCTGCTCAACGGGATGGTGTTCGACACCACCACCTGCTCGATGGGCGAGGCCTCGATGCGCCCGATGGCCGGGCCCGAGAGGACGGGGTGCGTGGTGGCCGCCAGCACGCGGCGGGCGCCGTGGGCCTTGAGGGCCTGGGCCGCCTGCGTGAGGGTGCCCGCGGTGTCGATCATGTCGTCGATGAGCACCACGTCGCAGCCCTTCACGTCGCCGATGAGGTGCATCACCTCGGCGACGTTCGGGCCCTCGCGGCGCTTGTCGACGATGGCCAGCGCCGACTGCATCTTGCGCGCGTAGGCGCGCGCCCGCTCGACGCCGCCGGCGTCCGGGCTGACGATGACCGGGTTGTGCAGGTCGAGGGTCTGCAGGTAGCGCAGGATCACCGGCGAGCAGTACAGGTGGTCGACCGGGCCGTTGAAGAAGCCCTGAATCTGACCCGCGTGCAGCTCCATGGTGATGATGCGGTTGGCCCCCGCCGCCGTGACGAGGTCGGTCACGAGCCGCGCCGAGATCGGCGCCCGAGGGGCCGCCTTGCGATCCTGCCGGCCGTAGCCGAAGTAGGGCATCACCGCCGAGATGCTGCCCGCCGACGCCCGCTTGAGGGCGTCGAGCATGATCAGCAGCTCCATCAGGTTGTCGTTGACCGGCGCGCAGGTGCTCTGGATGACGTAGACGTCCGCGCCGCGGACCGACTCGTCAATCTCGACGCGGATCTCGCCGTCGGAGAACCGGCCGACCCGGGCGTTCCCGAGCTCGGTCCCGATGTACGCGCAGATCTCTCTGGCGAGCTCCGGGTTCGAGTTCCCAGCAAAGATCCGGACCGGCGGCATGTCTCGGGCCTCCGAGGGTCAAACAGGGGCGGTAGGATTCGAACCTACGATAGCGGGAACCAAAATCCCGTGGCTTACCACTTGCCCACGCCCCTTCAAGCACCCTGAAAAAATTGTTGGATTTCAAGGCGTTGTTCTACGCAGGCAGCGAACGTCGGCCTTGGGTGGCGCGGTGTTTAGCATGGGGGGTGGGGGGTGTCAACGTGAGCCGGCCCGCGCCCGCCCCAACCCCTTGCCCCGCAAGGACTTCCGGCGCCCCCCCCGCCCGGGTCGGCCCCCGCCCGGGCCCTCGCTGCCGGCCACAGCCCGGGCCGCAGCCGTCGGCGTGGGGATGCGCCCCCGGGCTGGCCGTGTCAGACTCCGCCCCATGGAGCTGCCCCTCGCCCTCGTCGCCCTCGCCGGGCTCCTGACCCTCGCCTGGGCGGCCCCCACCGCGGTGGCCTGGCTGTTCCTGGGCGCCCTGGCGACCGGCGCCGTCGCGGTGTCCATCGCCCTCGTGGCCCGCGCCCGGTCGCGCTGAGTGCGCGGGCCTGCGATCCTCTTCGCCCTGGTCGGCGTCGCGGTGGCCCTCGGCGCCGCCCCCGGCCTGACCTGGCTCGACGGCGGCGAGCTGGGCGCCGCGGCCGCAGAGCTGGGCGTCGCCCACCCCCCTGGCTTCCCGCTGTTCGCCCTGCTGCACAAGGCGGCCATGCTGCTGGTGCCTTTGGGCGACGTGGCCTTCCGGGGCAACGTCGCGAGCGGGCTGCTGGGCGCCGCGGCGCTGGTCGGGGCCATCGCCACCGCGCGCAGCTTCGGGGTGCGGCGCGGGGACGCCTGGGCCGGGGCGGCGCTGGTGGCGCTGACCCCCCTGTGGGCGCTGCACAGCCTCACCATCGAGGTCTACACCGGGGCGGCCGCGTGGTGCGCGGCCGTGGCGCTGTGCGTCAGCCGCGCCGCCCGCGATGACGACGCCCGGTATGCCGTGGCGGCGGCCTTCGCGGTGGGGCTGGCCCTGGGGCACCACGCAGAGCTGCGGCTGTTCGCCCTGTGCCTGGTGCCTGGCGCGCTGGTGTTCGGTCGGCGGCGACCGCGGGCGGCCGGCTGGGGGGCGGTGGCCGGCCTGCTGGGCGCGCTGGTGGCGCTGTACCTGCCCCTGCGGGCGGCGGCGGGGCCCTGGCGCAACTGGGGCGATCCGTCCTCACCCGCGCGGCTGTGGGCCCACCTGTCGGGCGCGCGCATCCGCGCGGCCTACGCCGATCAGTTCGGCGCCTTCGATCCTGACGCCTTCGCCACCTTCGGGGCCCAGCTGGTGACCGGCGCGCCCTTCCTGCTCGCGCTGGGCGCCGCGGGGCTGCTGCTGCTCGCCCGCCGCCCAGGCGGGGCGTTCGTCGCGGCGCTGTGGGCCGCCGACGCCCTCTACGCCACGCTGCTCAACCCCATGGGGCTCAAGGATCTGCAGAACGGGGTCCCGGGCCTGCTGGCCCTGGGCATCGGGGCCGCGGTGTCCCTGGAGGCCCTGGCGCGGCGGCTCCCGTGGCGCGGGCCCGCCCAGGCCGTCGCCGTCGGGGCGCTGCTGGCCGCGGCCGCGCTGGTCGCCCTGCCCGGCGCCTCCCGGGCGCCCGACCGCGGGCTGCCGCTGATCCTCGACGGGCTGAGCGACAGCCTGCCCCCCGACGGCATGGCGCTGGTGGTCAGCGATCACTACGCCGCCGGCCTGGCCTTTCGGCAGGTGGTCGAGGGGGATCGGCCGGACGTGGCCGGGGTGGTCCGCCAGCACGCGTGGGATCCCAGCGCGATGAACCCTGTGCAGGCGCGGCGCCCCCTGGCCCTGGCGGGCTGGCGGCCGGAGGGCGGGCTCGCGTCGCTGCAGGCGCTGCGGCGCGGCTGGCCCCTGCAGTGGGAGTGGGCCAGCGGCGCCGACGCCGCGCACCGACCGGCCGATCTCTGGGCCGCGTTCCCCTTCACGGCGGTGGGTCAGCGCAGCGGGCGGCGCTACACCGAGGTGTCGGACCAGGTGGCCGACGCGCTGCCGCCCGGCGGGCTGAGCTTCCCCGAGGCCCAGCAGGCCTTCTCAGACCTCGTGGCGGACCAGGGCCACGCGCTGCTCTTTCTGGGGGACGCCAAGCGGGCGGCCGCCGCCTTCGAGATGGCGCGGGTGCTGGCGCCAGGCGCGGTGCGGCACCTGAACAACGCGGCCCAGGCGTGGCTGCGGGCCGGCCGCCTGGACCGCGCGCTCGGCCTCGCCCGCAGCGCGTACAGCCTGGCGCCCGACGACGGCCTCACGGTGCACAACCTGGCGCGGATGCTGGTCTCTGCCGGCCAGGGGCCCGCCGCGCGGGCGGTGCTGGACGCCCGGCTCGCCGACCACGAGGACGCGACGGCGTACGGCCTGCGCGGGGTCGCCCGGGGCAACGCGGGCGATCTCGCCGGCGCCGCCGCCGACTTCAAGGCGGCGATCGCCCTCGATCCCCAACAGGCGGAGGCCCTCGGGGGGCTGGCGCGGCTGCGGGCCATGCAGGCCCAGCCGCCGGGCGCCACGGCGCCGCCCCCAGCGACGCCGTGACGCCACCGGCCGAGGGGCCGCGCACGGGCGCATCGCTCGGCCTGGGCCGCCACCGCTGTCGATGTTGATGTTGGTCGGAGGGTGCCTGACCCGATCCGGTGGATCGGGCCGGCGGGGCCGCCTCGGGTGAGGGGCCTGGGGCCGCACGCGCGGCCCCAGCGGGTCGCTTACAGCTCGCCCTTGAGCTTGCTGCCGACCTTGAAGCCCACGGTGTTCGAGGCCGCGATCTCGATGGCGGCGCCGGTCTGCGGGTTGCGGCCGGTGCGGGCCGCGCGGTGCTTGGTGGTGAAGGTGCCGAAGCCGGGGACGGCGAACTTGCCGTCGTCCTTGAGGCTCTCGGCCATGGTCTCGAAGATCGCCTCGACGACGTCGCCGGTGATCTTGCGGGACAGCCCGTCGCCCGCGTTCTCGTGCACGAGCTCGATGAGTTCAGCCTTGGTCATGTTGACCTCCACGGGCCCTGTGGGCCCGCTGCCGGCGGCGGATCACGCCGCGACGGTTGAGTTTCTTTAAAGAAGCGTGCCCGACCAGCTGCTCAGTTGAGCTTGGCCTTGAGCTCCGGCGCCAGCTTGAAGTTGACCCGCTTGCTGGCGGGGATCTGGATCGCAGCGCCCGTCTGGGGGTTGCGCCCGGTGCGGGCCGCGACGGCCTTGACCGTCAGCGTGCCGAAGCCCGGGTAGCCGAGGCGACCCTCGGTCTTCAGGGCGTCCGACGCCGCGTTGAAGAGGGCGTCGAAGAGCTCGCCGACCTGCTTCTTGGTGAGGTCGTTGGCGAACTGCGCGTGGACCGCGCTGATGGCTTCCTTCTTCGTCATCTGAGGTGCCCCTCCTGGGTGGCGTGCGCCGGGCGCTGCCCGACGCCATGGGGTTGGCGCGGCGCACGGTATACGTGGGGTTCCGCGGGTGTCAAACGCGAAATCCCCGGCTCAGATCGCTTGTTTCATGGGCGTCTGCGACCCATCTTGGCCTTGACAGGGACCCAGGCGGTCGACCGTGTTGACCGTTTGGTCAGCAAGCGCGCCCCCCCTGCCGGGGGGCCCGCGTCGGCGTTACGCCTATCATCCCCCGGGTTTGCGAGAGAGGGCGACATGCACATCGTGGTCACCGGCGCCGCTGGCTTCATCGGCTCCAGCCTGGTGGATCGGCTGCTGGCCGCCGGCCACTCCGTGGTCGGGCTGGACAACTTCAACGACTTCTACGACCCGGCGATCAAGGCCAACAACCTGCACGCGGCCCTGGGCCACCCAGGGTTCCGGCTGGTCCGCGGCGACCTGCTCGACCCCGCCGCCATGGCGGACGCCTTCGCCGATGGGCCGGTGGATCGGGTGGTGCACCTGGCAGCCTGGGCCGGGGTGCGGCCGAGCATCCAGCAGCCGGCGCTCTACCAGAAGGTCAACGTCGAGGGCACGACCAACGTGCTCGAGGCCTGCCGGGCCCATGGCTGCGACCGGCTGGTGTTCGCGTCGTCCTCGTCGGTGTACGGCGACCGGCAGGCCGTGCCCTTCCACGAGGAGGATCGCGTCGACCACCCGATCTCGCCCTACGCCGCCACCAAGAAGGCCGGCGAGCTGCTGTGCTACACGTGGCACCACCTCTTCGGCCTGCACGTGCACGCCCACCGCTTCTTCACGGTGTACGGCCCGCGGCAGCGGCCCGAGATGGCGATCCACAAGTTCGCCCGGCTCATCGCCGAGGGCCAGCCGCTGACGCTGTTCGGCGACGGCTCGAGCTCCCGGGACTACACGTACATCGACGACATCGTCGACGGGCTGATGGCGAGCGTCGAGCGGGTGGCCGGCTACCGGGTCTACAACCTGGGGGAGTCGAAGACGACGACCCTGTCCGAGCTGGTCGGGCTGCTCGGCGAGGCAATGGGCGCGGCGCCGCAGGTGACCCACCTGCCGATGCAGCCGGGCGACGTGACCCGCACCTTCGCCGACGTCAGCCGGGCCCGGGCGGAGCTGGCCTACGACCCCAAGGTGGGCATGGCCGAGGGCATCGCGCGGTTCGTGGCGTGGTTCCGGGCCACCGACGGCGGCCAGCGGCCCGCGGGCTGAGCCGGCCCGGCGGGTGGGCCCGCGGCGGCCGGGTCAGACGGGCAGGGCCTGCCCGCGGCCGACGGCGTAGTACTCAAAGCCCCGCCGCGCGGTGCGCTCGGGGTCGTACAGGTTGCGGCCGTCGAAGATCACCGGCGCGCTCAGCCGCGCGGTGAGGGTGTCGAAGTCGGGCCGCCGGTACAGGCTCCACTCGGTGCAGATGCACAGGGCGTCGGCGCCGACGAGCGCCGCGTAGGGATCGTCCACATACTCGATGCCCACCTCGCCCAGGAGCGCCCGGGCGTTGTCGGTGGCCTCGGGGTCGTGGGCGCGCACGGTGGCGCCCGCCGCCCGTAGGCCCTCGATGAGCACCAGGCTCGGGGCCTCGCGCATGTCGTCGGTGCGCGGCTTGAAGGCCAGCCCCCACACGGCAAAGGTCTTGCCCGACAGGTCCTCCCCGAAGCGCGCCTTCACCTTGCGCAGCAGCACGCCCTTCTGGTCGGCGTTCACCGCGTCCACGGCCTCGAGGATGCGCAGCGGCCGCCCGAAGGCCTGGCCCGTGTGGGCCAACGCCTTGACATCTTTGGGGAAGCAGGAGCCGCCGTAGCCGGTGCCGGGGAACAGGAAGTGGTAGCCGATGCGGGGGTCCGCGCCCATGCCGCCGCGCACCTGCTCGATGTCGGCGCCCACGCGCTCGGCCAGGTTGGCCAGATCGTTCATGAAGCTGATCTTGGTCGCGAGCAGGGCGTTGGCCGCGTACTTCGTCAGCTCGCTGGAGCGCACGTCCATGAACTGCACGCGGTCGCGGGTGCGGCAGAAGGGCTCGTACAGCTCGTGCAGCACCGACCGGGCGACCTCGCCCGCCTCGCCCGCCGGCGTGCCCACCACGATGCGGTCGGGCTTGAGGAAGTCGTTGATGGCGTCGCCCTCTTTGAGGAACTCGGGGTTCGAGCACGCCACGAAGGGCAGCCGCGCGGCCTCGCCGATGAGCTCGGCCACCCGGTCGGTGGTGCCGACGGGCACGGTGCTCTTGGTCAGCACGATCTTGTGGCCGTCCACCAGCACGTTCTCGCCGCCCGCCAGCGCCAGCCCGATGGTGCGGGCCACCTGCTCGACGTACTTGAGCTCGGCGCTGCCGTCATCGCCCTGGGGTGTGCCCACGGCGATGAAGATGATCCCGCCCGCGCGCACGGCCTCGTCCACGTCGGTGGTGAAGCGCAGCCGGCCGGCGGCCACGTTGCTGAGCACGAGCTCGGGCAGGCCGGGCTCGAAGAACGGCACCCGGCCCTCGGTCAGGCTGGCCACCTTGGCGGCGTCCACATCGGCGCAGACGACCCTGTTGCCGGAGTTGGCCAGACACGCGCCGACGACGAGGCCGACATACCCGCTGCCAATGACCGTGATACGCATGGAATCGCTCTCCGTTGATCCGGGTGGGCGTTTGTAGGACAGAAGCTTCTGTGGGCGCAATCCGCGCGCCCGACGGCTTCACGAGGCTCTGCAAGGTCGGGGCCGATCCACAAGGAGCGCGCGATGGGCGTGGTGGTGCAGAAGTACGGCGGCAGCTCGGTGGCCACCCCCGACCACCTCAAGCGGGTGGCCCGCCGGGTGGTCGAGACCCGGCAGGCGGGGCACGCGGTGGTGGTGGTGGTGTCGGCGATGGGCGACACCACCAACCAGCTGCTGGCGCTGGCGCAGTCCGTCAGCCCCAACCCCCAGCGGCGCGAGCTCGACATGCTCATCACCACCGGGGAGCGCATGTCGATGGCCCTGCTGTCGATGGCCATCCAGGATCTGGGCTACCCGGCGGTGAGCTTCACCGGCAGCCAGTCGGGGATCATCACCACCCACAACCACAGCAACGCCCGCATCTTGCGGGTGACGCCCGTGCGCATCCGCGCCGCGCTGGACGCCGGCCAGATCGTCATCGTGGCGGGCTTCCAGGGGGTGAGCGAGCAGCTCGAGATCACCAGCCTCGGCCGCGGCGGCAGCGACACCACCGCGGTGGCCCTGGCCGCGGCGCTGGAGGCGGACTACGCCGAGATCTGCTCCGACGTGGATGGCGTCTACTCCGCCGATCCGCGGGGGGTGCCCGACGCCCGGCGCATCGACACCCTGGGCTACGACGAGATGCAGCAGCTCGCCGACGCTGGCGCGAAGGTGCTCAACGCCGAGGCCGTGGAGTGGGCCCGCCGCAACGGCATCGAGGTGCGCTGCGTGCAGACGGACGGACCCCGCGAGGTGGGCACCCGCATCAAGGCCGGCGGCGGCCTGCCCCACGCTCGGGTGGTGGCGGTCACCGCCCACCCTGGGCTGCTGATGCTGGGCCCCGACGTGCCCGGCGCGCCCGCCCCCGCCGATCTCGAGGCCACCCTCGCCGCCTACGGCGCCGCCGACGCCGAGGTCTGGCGGGTGCCGGGCAGCTGGGGGGCGCGGGTGCCCAAGCAGAACCTGCACGGCCTGGCGGCCTTCCGCGAGGCGCTGACCCGGCTGGGGGTGCGGGTGCGCGAGGATCTGACCCTGGTGACCGCCGTGGGCCGCGGCCTGGCCGGGCCGCCTGGGCTGCTCGGCCCCGCCCGCGAGGCCCTGGCCGAGGCCGGGGTGGCGACCCACGGCCAGCTCGTGGACTCGGGGCGGCTGGCCTTCCTGGTGGACGCCGCCCACGGGCCCACCGCGACCCGCGCGCTCCACGCCGCCCTGATTGGAGGTCTCGATGCCCCGTAGTGTTCTGCCCTGGCTGGCCGCCTGTGTGCTGCTCGCTGGGCTGCTGCCCGGCTGCGCTGACGGCGGCGGCGGCTCGACCGCCGACGCCAGCGCCACCCTGGACGGCGGCCAGGACGCCAGCGCCGCGGACCTGGCGGCCCCGGACGCCGCCCCCGACGCGGCGCTGGCCGAGTGCTTCGACCGCTGGGCCGACAACGAGAGCTGGGCGCTGGACCCCACCGGCGACGACGGCCAGATCCACCCGCAGGTGGCCTTCCAGCCCGGCCGCGGCCTGTGGCTGGTCTACAACGTGCCCCACCCGGGCCGCGGCGACTTCGACGTGTGGGCCGCGCGCCTGGGCTGCACCGCGGCCGACGACGTGGCGCCCTTCCTGGTGGACGACGCCCCCGACGGCAACGCGGTGGATCCGAGCGTGGCGGTGGTGGGCGACCGCGCCCTGGTGGTGTGGCAGAGCGAGATCAGCGATCGCACGCCCAACCTGTGGCTGCGGGCGCGGCTGCTCGGCGCCGACGGCGCGCCCCTGGGCCCCAGCGCGCGGATCGTCACCGAGGACGCCCCCGACGGGGTGCACTGGATGTCGGCGCTGGCCGCCGACGGCACCGACTTCATCCTGGCTGGCGTGCGCGCCGGCCCCGTCGCCAACACCTTCACGATCTTCGCCCAGCGCCTGGATCGCGACGGCGCGCCCGCCGGCCCGCTGGGCGTCGACGAGCGGCCCACGGGCGGGCAGGTGGAGCCGACGGTCGGCGTGACCCCCGCGGGTGAGGTGCGGGTGGCCTGGCTGGATGACGGCCAGACGGGCCCGACGGTGCGCGCTGTGCTGGGCGAGGCCGGGCTGACCCCGACGCCCGCGGTCCCGCTGGGCGAGCCGGTCACCGCCAAGATCCGCTACGACCGGGCCGGCGCCTGGCTCGTGGCGGCCGCCAATCGCGGGGGCCTGGACGTGGGGCTTTGGCGCGGCGACGTCGACGCCGAGGCCAGCCCCCAGTGGTTTGGCGAGAACGGCGACTGCACCAGCCCGGGGGTGGCGAGCGACGGTGACGGCGCGGGGGTCGTGGCCTGGTTCCGCCTGGACCGCGGCGCCCAGAGCACGCCCCAGTGGCAGGCCTTCGACCCCCTGGGCGTGCCCCAGGGCGCGGCGCGGTCGGTGCCCACCGACGCCCCCGCCGCCCCGTACCCCATGGCCCTGGCCCACGTGGGGGGCGGGCGCTACTTCATGGCGTGGACCGAGGGCACCAGCCCCGCGTTCCGCATGGTGGGGCGCTTCGTGCGGCCCTGATCCGAGCCGCTGCGGGCCGCCCTCGGCTTGACGCCCCCACGGGGCACGCCGCACCCTCAGCGCACCCGCGCGCGCTGGACACCCTGAGCCCGCGCCCGCGATGAATCGGAACCACTGGGGGCCGTCCCCACGGCCCCCTCTGCCCACAGGAGAGCGCATGCGCCGTCAACGTTGGCTGATCGCCCTCACCCTGAGCCTGGCCGCCCCCGGCGCCCTGGCCCTGTCGCCGCCCACCAACCCCTCGCTGGACCCGACCTCGGCGGCCATCCCCCCCAAGGCCCAGGCCCTTTTCACCGCCGGCAACGAGCACCTGGCCAAGAAGCGCTGGGCGAAGGCCGAGGCGGCGCTGGCGGAGGCCGTGCGCCTCGCCCCCCTGCACCTGGCCGCGCGGGTGAACCTGAGCATCGCCATCCGCCGGCAGGGCAAGGCGAAGCTGCACGAGGCGCTGGTGCACGCGCAGGCCGCCTGTGAGCAGGACTTCAACGTGGCCGAGGCCCGCTACCAGCGCGGCGTGCTGTGGGCCCTGATGGGCAACGCGGCGAAGGCCAAGGGGGAGCACCGCTGGCTGGTGAGCCGCGCCCTGCCCCTGGGGCCCGAGCTGGCCGCCGTCATCGAGCACGGCGCCGAGGCCGCCGACCGCCCCCTGCTGGGCGCGATGCACCTGCCCGCCGAGCCCGCCAAGGCGCCCCCGCCCAAGGGCCCCGCCAAGTAGCCCCCGCCGAGCAGGCGCCCGGGCTACATGCCCTCGACGGCCGGCACGAAGGTCTCGGACAGCGGCCCGTCGATGCGCAGGTGCGCCAGGTGGTCCACCGGCGTCGGGCCCAACGTGACGATCACCACCTTCGCGCCGCTGTGGTGGGCGAGCACCGGCAGATCGGCCGCCGGGTGCACCACCAGGCTCGTGCCCAGCACCAACATCAGATCGCAGTGCCGCGCCAGGGTCCAGGCCCGCCGCACGGCGTCCGCGGGCAGCGGATCGCCAAAGACCACGAGCTCAGGGCGGATGGGGTGGCCGGCGTGCTGCGGGTCGGCCTCGCCGCCCACCACCCGCTCGATGATGTCGGCGGTGGGGAAGCGCCGCTCGGTGATGGGCTCCACAGACCAGGTCAGGTTGCCGTGCAGCTCGATCACCGCGCCCGGATCGGCCCCCGCCGCCTGGTGCAGGCCGTCGACGTTCTGGGTGAGGATCGCGTCGAGCCGCCCCTGCCGCTCCAGCTCCACCAGCGCGTAGTGCGCCGGGTTGGGGTGCGGGTGGCCCACCGCCTGCGACAGCCCCACCATCGCCCGCCAGAAGGCCCGCCGGCCGATGGGCCCGCTCTCGAGGGCCTCCAGGCTCAGCGATGACGGATCGAGGGTGTCCCACACGCCGCCGGCGGACCGGAAGTCGGGGATGCCCGAGTCCACGCTGATGCCCGCGCCGGTGAAGGCCACGATGCGGCGGTGGGTGCGCAGCAGGTCGCGCAGGGCGACGACCTGATCGGCGAAGGCAGAGGGCTGACCCATGGGCGTCACGGCTCCCGACGGTCCAAGGCCCGCGCGCCCCACCACAGCGGGAGGTGGTGGCAGGCCGCGCTGAGGGCCACCGCGCCGAGCACCAGCCCCCCGTAGGTGGCCAGGCGCCCCGGCGGCGGGGTCCAGCCCCGCAGCATCACATCGAGCGCTGCGACCGGCCACCCAAGCAGCGCGGTGACCATGACCAGGTAGAGCATGCCCACCAGCATGAAGCCCACGCCCCCGACCCCGCTGGCGATGCGCGCCGGGTTCGGCTCGTCGAAGCGCGGATCGAGCGCACCGAGCCCCACGGCCAGCCCCGACAGGGCGTAGGCGGCCAGGGCCGACACGGCCAGCGTGCCCACGGTGGTGGCGGTCTTCAGCGACACCAGCCAGTCGGCGGCGAGGCTCAGCCCCAGCCCCAGCGCCAGCATGGGCCCCAGGGCGCCGCGCACCTTCGCGCGCAGCACGGTGCGCGCCGTGATGGGGGCGGCGGCCACCGCCCAGAAGGCCCGGCCCTCGAGGCTGACGGCGGGATACAAGAACCGCGCGGCCACCGTCGTCAGCACCAGCCCGCCCACCAGCACGTGGGCCACGAAGAGCATCCAGTCGTTGAGCACCCCGCTGGCCTGCAGCACGCGGAAGTACCTGAAGTTGAAGACATAGACGGCGATGAGCGCCACCACGAGCAGCAGCTGGCTCCACTGCCCCGTGGCGCGGAAGAAGCGCCGCCGGTCCCGATCGATGAGCGCCCGCACCGGATCGCCGGCGTAGCGGGCCGGCCGCCGCCGCACCCAGCGCCCGAGGCGGTGCCACAGCCCGGTGGTGGCCTCGCCCTTGCCCTCCTGCACCTTGGCGAAGCTGTGGCGCCAGGTCAGCCGCGCCAGCCACGCGGCGCCAGCCGCCGCCGCCGGGGCGCTCGTCAGCAGCAGCGCGCCGGCCGTCCAGCCCGCCTGAGGCTCGCCGCGGATCACCGCGAACAGCACCTCGACCACCCAGGTCGACGGGGCCAGCCGGGAGCCGCCGCCCTCGAGCTGGGCGATGACCGTGAGCAGATCGCCAAAGGCGTCGGGCTGCACGAAGCGCTCGGGCTCGGCCACCCGCAGCAGGCCGTACAGCAGCAGGAACGCCAGCACGCCGAGCACCGCCAGCACCTCCTGCGTGCGCTGCGCGGGCAGGGCGCGGGCCAGCAGCAGGGTGAGGCTCACGCCGACGGCGCTCGCCAGCAGGGTGAGCAGCACGAGCGTCAGGGGCAGCACGGCGTAGAACGCCGGCCCGGCCCCCAGCACCGGGCCGCAGGCCGCCAGGATCGGCGCGGCGAACACCGCCACCATCCACGAGCTCTGCAGCCAGGTGTCCACCAGCCGCGCCAGCAGCAGCCGCCCGATGGGCGTCGGCGCCGTGGCCAGCAGGGGCAGATCGTCGGCCAGGAACAGGGTGCTGAAGGCCGTGACGGTGCTCGAGAACACCAGCAGGCCCATGAACACCAGCAGCACCAGCTCCAGCACTCGGCGGATGAGCAGCTCGGCCAGGTACTCGGCCTGCAGGAACAGCGTGAACAGCCAGCGCGCGCCGAAGAAGCTGCCCGCCATGAAGCCGACGGCGAGCGCGGCGATGATCACCCACCGCGCCCGCCGGCCCCCCGCCCGCGGCGTGTTGACCAGCGCGCGCCAGCGCGGCCACAGCAGCGCGGCGAGGCGACCCGCGGCGGTCACGACGCGGTGTAGCCGCCGTCGAGGGTGAACACCTGGCCGGTGGCGTAGCTGCTCTCGTCGCTCACCAGGTACACGGCCAGGCCGGCCATCTCCTCGGGCTGGGCGTGGCGGTGCAGCGCGGCGCGGTCGGTGTACATGCGCAGCACGTCGGGGCTGCCGGTGAGCACCGCGGCGAACTTCGTCTCCACCAGGCCGGGCGCCAAGGCGTTGATGCGGATGTTCGCCGCGCCCAGCTCCACCGCCAGGGTCTTGGTCATCGAGATGACCGCGGCCTTGGTCATGCCGTAGACCCCCTGCAGGGGCGCGGCCCGCAGCCCCTGGATGCTCGCCACGTTGACGATGGCCCCCGCGCGCTTCTCGGCCTGCCAGCGGGTGGCCACGGCGCGGATGGCCTCGAAGTAGCCGCGCACGTTGACCTCGAAGGTCTTGTCCCACTGGCCGGGCGCCACGGTGAGCATGGGGCCGAAGTGCAGGTTGGTCGCAGCGTTGTTGATGAGCGCGTCCACGCCGCCGTGCTCGGCCCACAGCCAGTCCGCCGTCTCGGCGAGGGCGTCGGGCCGCCCGGTGTGGCAGGCCCGCGCGATGACCCGCCCGGGGTGATCGGCGTTGATGGCCGCCGCCGTGGCGTCCAGGTCGGGCTGCTTGCGGCTCGAGATGATGACGGTGGCGCCTGCCGCCGCGCAGGCCCGGGCCATGGCGGCGCCGATGCCGCGGCTCCCGCCCGTGATCCACACCGTCTTGCCTGCCAGTCGCGCGCTCATCGGGGCTCCTTCGTGTCGCTGGTCGTCGGATCGGGCCGCGCGGCCCGGGGGTTGAGTCCGTGCCTGGGATCAGGCGGGGGGCTGAGGCTCGGGGACGTCGGTGGGCGTGGGCCCGGCCGGCCCAGGGTGTGCGGGCCCGATGGAGTCCGGCCGCCGCCGCGCGTCATCGGCCCGCGCCGGCACATAGCGCACCCGATCGCCCAGCCGCACCCCCAGGGCCAGGGCCACGTCCCGCGGGACCGACACCTCGCCCTCGCCCGCGGGGATCACCGTGCCCAGGCACGCGCGGAAGTCGAGGCGATCGTTGCTGATGAGCATCTGCCCCGACGGCTCACCGCCCGGCACCACCTGAGTCACCGTGGCCACGCGGCTCTGCGCCACCGTGCGGATCCGCTGCCGATCGGCGGCCATCATGGGCCCGGCGTCGAAGATGTCGACCTGCTCCGCGAACTCGAAGCCCTCTTGCTCCAGCAGCCGCAGCGCCGGGCGGGTCTCGGTGTGCACCCGCCCCACCACCGGCTGCACGTCGACCGGTAGCATGGGCACGTAGATGGGGTGCTTGGGCATCATGTCGCCGATGAAGCTCTTGTCGGCGGCGCTCAGGCTGTCGGCGCGGGCGAAGGGCATGTCGAAGAAGTGCTGGCCCACCGCGCCCCAGAAGGGCGAGCGGCCCTCGGCGTCGAGCACGCCGCGCATCTCGGCGATGATCTTGGGCGCGAACCGGGTGGGGCAGGCCGCCACCAGCAAGAACCGCGACAGCGACAGCAGGCGCCCGATGCCGGCCCCCCGGGCCTCGGGCTCCAGGAACAGGGTGCCGATCTCGCTGGGGCCGCTGTGGCTCACGTCGAGCTGCAGGAACCGCACGCGGCGCTCGACGCCGAGCTGCTCCGAGCGGTGCACCGAGGTCTCCAGCCGGTACGAGTAGAAGGGCTCGAAGCCGCCGACCCGGGCCAGGATCCCCGCCGTGCCCTCGAGGCGACCGGTGAGCAGATCCTCCATCACCAGCAGGTAGGCCTCGCCCGCCGGCCGCGCCACCTCGGACTCAAAGGCCCGCAGCGACTCGACAATCCGCCGCCGCAGCAGATCGGCGTCGGCCGGGAGCGTGGTCAAGCCCACCCCGGCGCTGCGCGCGAGGCGCACCAAGGCGTCGAGATCCTCGGGGCGGACGGGCCGGATGATGCGCATGGCGGAGCTCACCAGATCATTGTGGACCAATCTTGCGAGAACGCCACCCCACCGGTAGCGTCACGCCCTTGCAAGGATGGGGTATGACGCCGTGAGCGATCCGCAGCTCATGTGCCCGACCTGCGGGCTCCGCCTCGATGAAGGCGCCAAGATCTGCCCCAAAGACCACGGGGTGACGGGGGGCGTCTATGGCGTGCCCGCCGAGATCTTCGAGTCCACCCCCCGCGCCAAGCGCCACCTGCTGGGCGTCACCATCGGCGACGCCTACATCATCAACGGCTACCTCGGCTCGGGGGGCTTCGGCGCGGTGTACCGGGCCGAGCAGAAGGCCCTGAGCCGCGACGTCGCCCTCAAGCTGCTCATGCTCGACATGGTCGGCGACGAGACGGTCATCCAGCGCTTCAAGCGCGAGGCGCGCACCGCGGCGGCCATCCTCGACCCCAACGTGGTCACCCTCTTCGACTACGGCGAGACCTCGGTGGGCCAGGCCGAAGAGGACCAGGTCCTCTACATCGCCATGGAGCTGGTCTACGGCCCCACCCTGCGCCAGGTGATCAAGCGCCAGGGCGGCCTGGGGATGGAGGGCTCGCTGCAGGTGGGCCTCAACATCCTGCGCGGCCTGGCCGCGGCCCATCAGCTCGGCGTGGTGCACCGCGATCTCAAGCCGGGCAACGTGCTCATCGACGAGAGCAAGAGCCGCAAGTGGTTCGCCCGGCTGTTCGACTTCGGCATCGCCTCGATCCAGGGCTCGGGGGGGCACACCACCCAGATGGGCCAGGGCGGCGTGCTGGGCACGCCCAAGTACATGGCGCCCGAGCAGTGGCGGGCCCAGCAGACGGCCCCGTGCACCGACATCTACGCCTTCGGCGTGATCGTCTGCGAGATGCTGCTGGGCCGCCCGCCCGTGCCCAAGATGGAGCTCGTCGAGATGGCCGCGGCCCACTGCCGGGGCGAGCGGCCGCACATCACCCGCACGAGCAAGGGTGAGGAGGTCCCGCTGGCCCTGACCCACTTCATCAAGAAGTGCATGGCCATCGATCCCCGCCAGCGCTACAGCAACGCCCGCGAGGCCCTGACGGCGCTGGAGCTGATCGCCAGCGGCACCGAGACCGCCCTGCCGGCGGTGACCCAGTTCCCCGAGCCCGGCAGCCGCGAGCCGGGCGACGAGTCCCGCTCGGGCTCGGCCTCGCTGTCGATGGGGTCCATCAGCGGCGT
>JAUHVS010000628.1 GCA_030424955.1 bacterium
CCCGAGCAGGGTCACTTCCTTGAAGCCCGTGCGCGCCATCTCCTCAGCCTGGCGCACGACCTCGTCCGGCGGGAGGCTCCGCTCGCGCCCGCGCACGAAGGGCACAATGCAGAAGGTGCAGAACTTGTCACAGCCCCGCTGAACCGAGATCCAGCCCGAGATGCCCTCGACGCGATCAAGGGGCAGATCGGCATACATCTCGCGCTTGTCCAACCGCACATCGATGGCCGGATCGGTGGTGTGCTCGAGGGCCTGATGCGCGACCAGATCAGGCAACCGGCGGTACGCATCCGGGCCGACCACCAGATCCACGTACGGGGCGCGCTCGACGATCTGCTCTCGCATCCGCTCGGCCATGCAGCCGGTGACGCCCAGCACCATGTCGGGCTTGCGGGCCTTCATGGACTTCAACCAGCCGAGCCGGCCAAAGATCCGATCCTCCGCCCGCTCGCGAACGGCACAGGTGTTCAGCAGCACAACGTCCGCTGCCTCAGCGTCCTCAGCGACCGTGTAGCCCTGCTTGCGCAGCAGGCCATACATCAGCTCCGAGTCAGCCTCGTTCATCTGGCAACCGTAGGTCTCGACGAACACCGTGCGGCCCATCAGACGCCTCAACTCTATCGTGGACAAAAGACCCAGCACGCTATCCGCGGCCCAGTCGAGGGTCAAGCGTTGACCCGCGCCCGGCATCGGGCCAAGGTCTCGCACGCCGGCTCCCCGAGGTTCGTCAACGGATCGCAGGGGGGGCGCCCCGGCCAACAGCCGGGCTGGGAGGGGGTCATGGATCGGCACACCAAGGCAGCGCGCCTGGAGCGCATGCTCGCTGTCGGTCGACGGATCGCGGCCGAAGAGGACACCAGCCGGCTCCTCGAGGTCTGCCTGGACGCCATCGTCGAGTATGCGGGGGCTGGTCAGGGCTTCGTGCTCCTGCGCGACGACGAGGGGCGCCCGCGGGTCCGCGCCGCCCACAACCTCGATCGCGAGACGGTCCGCTCGAGCCACTTCAAGCCGTTCCGACAGGTCGCCGACTACGTCCTGCGCACGGGCGAGCACTTCGTCGGCAACGCTGGTGCTGATGCGATCGATGCCCCGGCCGCCTCGATTCATGAACGCAAGCACCTTGTGGTCGCGCTCCCGCTGCGCTCCCGAGAGACGGTCATGGGCGTGGTGTACGTCGACTGGGTCGACGATGGTCGACCGGCACCCGATGTCGAAGCGCTGCGACCCATGCAAGACCTCGGCGAGCTGACCGCGCTGTGTGTGGAGACCCGCCGAGAGCTCCGACGGCTGCGCCATGAGGTCTCGCAGCTGCGGCTGACGGCGCAGTCCCTGGAGGCCAAGGCGACGAGCCTGCACGACGAGGTCGCCGCCAAGTCCGTCGAGCTGGCGCACGCGGGCCGGGTCCTTGGCGATCGCTTTGGGACCAGCAACCTGATCGGGCGTTCCGCTGCCATGCGCCGGGTGTTCGACATGATCGCTCAGGTGGCGGACTACCCGGTACAGGTCTTGATCACGGGTGAGAGCGGCACCGGCAAAGAGCTGGTCGCCCGCGCGCTGCACCACGGGGGGGCACGGGCCACCCAGCCCTTCCTGGCGGTCAACTGCGCCGCCATCCCAGAGCATCTGCTCGAGAGCGAGCTCTTCGGCTATCGGCGTGGAGCGTTCACGGGCGCGCAGACCGACAAGCCTGGGCTGTTCGTTGCCGCCCGCGCGGGCACCGTGTTCCTCGACGAGGTCGGCGAGCTCCCGCTGGCCCTCCAGGCGAAGCTGCTGCGCGTCTTGCAGGAGCGCGAGGTGCGACCCGTCGGTGGGCACGATCCCATCGCCATCGACGCGCGCGTTGTGGCCGCGACCAACATCGATCTTGCACACGCCGTGCGCCAGGGCCTCGTTCGGGAGGACCTGTACTACCGCCTCAACGTCGTGCGCGTTGAGCTCCCCGCCCTCCGCTCGCGCATCGAGGACATCCCCATCCTTGCGCAGCACTTCCTCGATCAGTTCTGCGAGGAGCTCGGGCTGCCGGCGCGTCGCTTCAGCGCCGACGCCATGCAGCGCCTGATGCGCGCGCGCTGGCCGGGCAACGTGCGGCAGCTCGAGAACGGCGTGAAGGCCAGCGCGATCCTGTCTCGTGAGCCCATCATCCCAGCCGGCGCGCTGCGCGGTATCGAAGGGCTCGACGAAGAGCGGCGGCCGCCCACCGCCAGCGAGAGCCGGATTCGCAACCGGTCGCAGTGGGAGGCGCACGAGCGGGAGCGAATGATTGAGGCCCTGGTGCGGTGCGGTTGGAACAAGACCAAGGCGGCGCAGGCGCTGGGCATCTCTCGCCGCAACCTGTATCGGAAGTTGAGCCGCCACGGCATCGATGGTGGCGAGGAGTAGGTCGATGCGCGTGCTTGTCACCGGAGCCAGCGGGTTCATTGGACGCCACCTGGTGGACCACCTGATGAGCCAAGGCCACGCCGTGCGGGCCCTGTCGCGGCCGGGCGGCGGCTGGCGCCCACCACCCGGCGTGGAGCAGGTGCACGGCGACGTGACGGTGCCGGCCTCGCTTCGCCCCGCGCTGGCGGGCGTGGACGCCGTCGTCCACCTCGCTGCGCGCCAACACGCGAGCCGACCTGGCGTGCTGCGCCGGGTGAACGTCGAGGGCACGCAGGCGCTCGCCGCCGAAGCCCGTGCAGCCGGCGTCTCCCGGCTGATCTTCATGAGCTCTCTCGCGGCCCAGGGCCCGTCGAGCCCGGACCGGCCCCACCGCGTCGCGGGCCAGGAGGCGCCCATCGACGAGCTGGGGCGGTCCAAGCTGGAGGCGGAGGCCATCCTCCGTGCGGGCGAAGGGCCGACCTGGACCACGGTGATTCGGCCAGGCCTCGTGATCGGTCCGGGCGACCGACTGACGGAGGCGCTCAGCGCGCTGGTTCGCAGCCGCGTGGTACCGACCCCGTCGGACTTGCAGGTGTCGCTCCTACCCGTGCTCGACCTCGTCCGACTGATCGACGCCGTCCTGCGCGCCCCCGAGCCACCCTTTGGCCCCTTCTTTGCCGCCACGCCGGCGCCCCATCGCGTCGACGCGCTCCTCGACATGATCGAGCGCCAGGCCGGCAGCGGTCCGACGATCCGCCTGCCCATCCCCGCCTTCGCGCTCCGCGCGCTCGCCCCCGTAGTGGAAGCCGGCGTGCGCGCCACCGGGCTCTTGCCCAGCCTCTTCGCTCTGCGAGGCTTGGGCGAGGCCGCCTGGACCTGCGATCCCTCCGAGACGACGGCCGCCTTCAACTGGAAGGCCAGCGAGAGCATTGAGGCGAGCGTGCGACCCCGGGACACCCTCGGCGCCCCCACCTGACGACCGCGCCACCCCACGACCCTGCGGGTGCTCATCAGCGGGCCTGCGTGTGCCGGACCCGCAGCTGGTAGCCACCGGTGCCGGCGCCGGTGCCGCGGACGCGGATCTTGTAGCGACCGGGCACCCAAGCCCTGAGGTGGCGGGCCTGACCGCTCCGCAGCGCGGTGGTTGGGCGCCGCCGACGGGGCGCGAACACCGACGCCTTCAGATCGCCGTCCGCCACGAACTCCACCGTCAGGGCCCGCCCAGAGACGTCGACGACGTACCAGTCGCTGTCGCCAGGGCACACCGTGCCCGCGATCCGCTCGCCGACCACCGGCGTCGCCGCCGACCGGCGCCCATTCGGTTCGTGCACATCGCCCCAGCAGCTGTCCCACGGGGGCTGGGCGCTCAGCATGAGCAACGGCCAAACCCCACACCACGCCGCGAAGATCCACATGGCTCAGCTCCTCTCTCGGTCCAGCACGAGCGTCGCCGCCGGGTGACCTCCTGCGGCGGCGTCGCTGACGTGCAGAGCGAAGCGCATGCCAATTGCAACCACCAATGATCTCAAGTGGTTGGGCCGAGGTCATTGGGCGAGGGCGTGTCCAGCGTGTCCAGCGTGTCCAACATCTGGACACGCTGGACA
>JAUHVS010000629.1 GCA_030424955.1 bacterium
CCGGGTTGACCAGCGCCATGGCCAGCGATTTGCCGGTGTAGTGCCCATATCCGCCAGAGGTCACGAAACCGACCATCTCGTCGCCGGACCAGACCGGCTCGAACCCGCTGGCGTCGGCGTCTTCGGCGTCGTCGGCGTCTGCCGCGTCGTCGTCGGCCACGTCGGGGTCGTCGCCGTCGGGCAGCATCACGGCGCGGGGCTGGATGCCTTCGGCGAGGAAGGGCTCGAGGCTGCCGAAGGCGGCTTTCTGGCCGGCGGCGTCGCCGTCCATCACGCACACGACCTGCTCCGACAGCCGCTTGGCCAGGCGGGCCTGGCGGTCGGTCAGGGCGGTCCCCAGGGGGCAGACGGTGCCCTCGACCCCGGCCTGCCACAGGCGCACGACGTCCACGTTGCCCTCGCAGATCACCAGCCGGCCGGCCTTGCGGGCGGCCGTGCGGGCCGTGTGCGCGCCGTACAGGTGGTCGCCCTTGGTGTAGACCGGCGTCTCGGGGCTGTTGATGTACTTCGCGGCCTTCTTGTGCGGGTCGAGGATGCGCCCGCTGAAGCCCACCACCTCGCCGCGCAGGTCGATCACCGGGAACATGAGGCGCTGCCGGAAGCGCAGGTAGCCGCCGCCCAGGCGCTGGTCGCGCTGCCAGCCTTCGTCGGGCTTGACGAGCACGCCGAGCTGGTCGAGGTCGTCGAGATCGGCGCCCGTCTCTTCGATGAAGACCTGGAAGGCGCCGGGCTCGCCGTCGGCGTAGCCCAGGCGGAAGGCCTCGGCGGATCGGGGCGTGATCTCGCGCCCCTGCAGGTAGCGCCGGGCCGGCTCGCCCTGGGCGGCGAACAGGGCGTCGGTGTAGTAGGCCGTGAGCTGGTCCTGCAGGGCGAGCAGGCGCTCCTCCAGGGTGCGCTGCCGCAGGCGCTCCTCGCGCTGCTGGGGGCTCTCGCGGCGCTCCTCGGGCACCTCGACGCCGACCTCGGCGGCCAGCCGGCGCAGGGCCTCGGGGAAGCTGAGGGCCTCGGTCTCCATCACGAAGCGCAGGGCGTCGCCGTGGGCCTGGCAGCCGAAGCAGTGGTAGTGCCCGTCCGTCGGGTAGACCACGAAGGACGGGGTCTTCTCGCCGTGGAAGGGGCAGCAGCCCTTGTAGAGGGTGCCCGCCTTGCGCAGGTCGACGTGCCGCCCGATGAGGGCGACGACATCGACGCGGTCGAGGACCTCGCGCTTGACTTCGTCGGGGATCACGGCCTGCTCAGGATCGGACGCACCGCGATGACGCTAGCGGGGGCGGCCCACAGGTCAAGGCGGCGGGTGGGCGGCGAGGGAGAGAGACGGCGTGGCGCAGCGGCCTCCGCCGGCGGCTCACTCGTCGGCCAGGTACTCCTGGCGGTCGATGCGGTGGCCCTTGAGGTAGGTGCGCATGGCGTCCACCATGGCCTTGCTCGAGCGGTGCAGCGGCATCTGCACGAAGGGGCGCAGCTGCCGGCGCTCCACCCCGGCGTGCATGATCTCGTACTCCTCGCCATCGAGCTGGCCCCGCCACACGGCGCGCACGAGCACCGCCTGGAAGTCCTCGGCCTCGGGCGGGAGCTCGCTGACGAACTTCTCGATGAACTCGATGTCGCGGTCCCGGAAGGTCGCGCGCAGGCTCGACTTGTGGCGCTCGTAGCCCTGCTCCTCGGCGAGGATCTCGCTGAGGGCGTCCAGGCTGGCGACGTGGTCGAAGGTCAGGTCGACCTCGAAGTCGAAGGTCACCCGCTCCGCACGCCGGCCGCGCAGATCCTGCACCCGCGACAGGTTGTGCTGCAGGAAGCGCACGGTGCGGAAGAACAGGCGCCAGACCTCGGGCAGCTCCAGCATGGGCGGGTAGTCCGCCTCTTCCTCGCGCACGAGGAAGCTGATGCTGTCGATGGGGCCGTGGTGGAACCGGCAGCCCTTCTTGTTGCCCGACCGGAAGCCGTAGATCACCCCCGGCGGGCTGGCCTCGTAGCCCATCGCCTCGCGCATCTCGCGGCGGTCGAAGTGGCTGAGGTCGTCGGTGAAGACGTAGAAGTTCTCGTCGCTGGCGCGCACCTCGATGACGCCGCCGTCCTCACCGTCGATCTGGAACAGCACCGAGTCTTCGTGCCACGGGGACGCGATATCGTCGCCGAGGAAGTACAACCCCCCCTCGGTCTCGGTGTACGGCAGGCCGTACTCTTCGCAGAACGCCCGGATGTGCTCGACCCACTGGCTGAAGTCGAGCTCCTTGGGGTCAACGACGTAGAACTCCATGAGTCTCCCAGCGAGGGTGCGTGTCCGCCGGCGGGGTCCCCCTGCGGGGCCCAGCGAGCGAAAGGGGCCGACACGCTACCCGCGGCGGACCAGAGCGTCAAGCTGAGGGGGTGAGGCCCACAGGGCCAGGGGGGCGGCAGGCGGCCCGCGGCGCTGGACCCCCCGCCCGCGAGGGCGAGGGCCCGGATCAGACCGGGACCAGGTACTCGTTCTGCAGCAGGTAGAGGAGGTCCTGCCAGGTCTCGAGATCGCTGGCCTCGCTGTAGTCGAGGATCAGGCCGACCTCGACGCAGTTGATGGCCACCTGGAGGGTCTCCAGGGCCTCGGCCGACAGCGCCGAGAGCCGCGACTCCAGCGGGATCTTCAGGGCCAGGCGGGCGTCGTCAGGCAGCAGGTGCTCGGCGTAGCGGGCGAGCTCGTCCTGCTGGCGCACGGCCTCGATGAGCATCTCGCGCGTGCCGCTGTTGAACACCTTGTCGAAGGCCGGCGGCGGCTGGATGTTCTCGAAGGTGAACGCCCCGCTGCGCCACGCCAGCAGGCGGTTGAAGGCCTTGAGCGCGTCGAGCTCCCCCGGCCGCTGGGGATCGGCGTAGCTGGCGAAGTAGACCTCGCCGTCCCGGAAGAACATCCGCCCTTCCTTGCCCTCGTCGTCGCTGAGGATGAGCACGCCGTTGCGCCCACCGTTGACGAAGAGCTCCACCAGATCGGCGACGGTGATGTCGTCGTCGGGGAAGCGCCCCGTCATGCCCTGGCCCCGGTCGACGGCGAGGGTGGCCTGCTGGGGCATGGGGGTCTCGGCGGTGGCCTCGACCATCATGCGGGTGATCTGGCGGGCCGGCATGCCGTCGGTGGTGGCGAGGTGCGGCATGGGCACGTCGACGTCGATGGGGGCGGCGTCCGCGCGGGGGCGGCTGCTGGTCGCGCCCCCCGCCGGCACGAGCTCCATGATGGAGGTGCCCACCAGCACCTTGTCGCCGGCCTTCAGCGTGGTGCGGCCCTCGAGGCGCTTGCCGTTGACGAAGGTGCCGTTGGTGCTCTCGAGGTCTTCCAGGACGATGCGCCCGTGGAAGGTCGACAGCTTGGCGTGGCACCGCGAGATCATGTCCTCTTCGAGGACCATGTCGTACTCGCTGCCACGGCCAATGAGGATCTCGCGGTTGGGGCGCAGGGGAAACTCGCCCCCTTTGTAGCGGCCCGCGATGAACCGCAATGCGTAGGACTTGGGGGCCGCCACGTCACCGCCTCACGGTCAGAAAAACCCACCGGAGCCGTACCACGGCGACCCCTCGGAGTAAAGCTCGCGCGCGTGGGCGTGGCCGCCTTGAGGTCCGCCCGGGGCGCGGTCATGGTGGGCGCACTCAGGGTCAGGCGAGGGGGTGCAGGATGGGCGGTCAGCGGGGACGGGTGGCTGGGGCGCGGTGGCGCCGCGCCGGGGTGTGCTGGGGGATCGCGTGGGGCCTGTGGGGTCAAGCGCTGGCACAGGGCGCCCCGGCGCCGGGCGCGGCGGCCTCGCCGCACGCCCAGATCGCGGGCTGGGTGGCCGACCGCGACCTGGGCGATGGGGGGCTGGTGGCCCTGACCAGGCACAGCGACGCCGCCGTGCGCCGCGCCGCCCTGCGCGGCCTCGGGCAGCTGCAGGTGCCCGAGGCCCAGGCGCCCCTGATCGCGGCGGTGGCGGACCCCGACCCGGCGGTGCGGGCCGAGG
>JAUHVS010000630.1 GCA_030424955.1 bacterium
CCAGCGCGCGGGTGGCCGGTGCGCTCAGCGCGCCAAGCTGCCAGTCCACCGTCTCCAGCGCCGCGATGAAGGGCATCATCAGCGACGAGGCCGCCGCCAGCCGCGCCCCGGCGTCGGGCACGGCCTTGGCCGGCAGGCCGCCCGCCTTCAGGCAGCGCACGATGGGCGCCACCCGCTCGGGGGCGCCGCTGAAGGGCACGCGGGTCAGGGGCGGCACCCACCACGCCACCCCGGGCGCGCGGTCGGCGCCCGGCAGCGGGGCGTGCCACGCGAGGTAGGCGATGATCCCCGACACCAGCCGCGCCGGGCCGGTCTGCGCCGCCAGCCAGTCCCCGTCGCCGGGCCCGGGCTGCAGGGTCACCACCGTCGCGTCGCCGCTCGCCGCCAGCAGGGCCTCGGCCCAGGCGCCGCGCAGGCCGTCGCTGGGCACCGTGAGCCACACCTGGTCGAAGGCCCCGTCGGCGACCTCGACCGCCGTGCTCACCAGCCCGTAGTCGCTGAGGCGCACGGGGGCGCCGCGGCCGTTGAGCGGGTGCAGCACCAGCCCGCCCTGTAGCTCGGGCAGGCGGGCCGGCCGCACGTAGAAGGTGATGTGCGCCCCGCCGCGGTGCAGGTGCCACGCGAAGGACCGCCCCACGGCCCCCGCGCCCACCATGAGGATCCGTGGCGCGGCCACCCTCAGCCCTGCCCGTCGGCGGCGGGCGTGTAGCCCAGCGACGGGCCCAGCCAGCGCTCGGCCTCGGCCTGGGTCCAGCCCTTGCGGCGGGCGTAGTCGGCCACCTGGTCGCGGTCGATCTTGCCCAGGCCGAAGTAGCGGGCGTCGGGGTGGGCGAAGTACCAGCCGCTCACCGCCGCCGCGGGCCACATGGCGTAGCTCTCGGTGAGGCGCACGCCGATGCGGGCGGTGGCGTCGAGCAGCGTGAACAGCGTGCCCTTCTCGGTGTGCTCGGGGCAGGCCGGGTAGCCCGGCGCGGGGCGGATGCCGCGGTAGCCCTCGGCGATGAGCGCGGCGTTGTCGAGGGCCTCGTCCGCCGCGTAGCCCCACGCGGTCTGGCGCACGTGCCGGTGCAGGTGCTCGGCGAGGGCCTCGGCCAGCCGGTCGGCCACGGCCTCCAGCAGGATCGCGCGGTAGTCGTCGTGGGCGGCCTTCGCGGCCTCGACCAGCGGCGCCAGGCCCACCCCCGCGGTGACGCAGAAGGCGCCGATCCAGTCGGCTGTGCCGGCGGGCGCCACGTAGTCGGCCAGGGAGCGGCTGGGCTGGCCCTTGGGCCGCGGGGTCTGCTGGCGGAGCATGTGCAGCGTGGCCGCCGGGATCTGCCGATCGCCGTCGGCCCACACGGTGATGTCGTCGTCCCCGGCGCGGTTGGCGGGGAAGATCCCGTACACGGCCCGGGCGGTGATCGCGCGGCTGGCGATCAGCTCGTCGAGCAGCGCGTTGGCGTCGGCGAACAGGCCGCGCGCCGCCTCGCCCACCACGGCGTCGTCGAGGATATCCGGGAACCGGCCCGCCAGCTCCCAGGTGCGGAAGAACGGGGTCCAGTCGATGACCGGCCGCAGGGTCTCCAGCGGCACGTCGTCCCAGGTCACCACGCCAGTCTCCCGCGGCGCGTCGATGCCCGCCGGATCGAGGGCGGCGCGCCGGCCGACGGCCTGGATGTAGGGCATCAGCTTGCGGTCGCCCCGCTCGCCGAAGCGGGCGCGGACGTCGGCGTACTCGGCGGCGATCTCGGCCACGTAGGCGTCGCGCTTCGTCTCGCTGAACAGGGTGCCCACCACCCCCACCGCCCGGCTGGCGTCGAGCACGTAGATCACCGGCTCGCGGCCGTGGGGCGCGATCTTCACCGCCGTGTGCTTCTTGCTGGTGGTGGCGCCGCCGATGAGCAGCGGCAGGGCCAGGCCCTGGCGGGTCATCTCGCGGGCGACGTGCACCATCTCGTCGAGGGACGGGGTGATCAGCCCCGACAGGCCGATGGCGTCCACGGCGTGCTCGCGGGCCGCGTCGAGGATGCGCTGGGCGGGCACCATGACCCCGAGATCGATGACCTCGTAGCCGTTGCACTGCAGCACGATGCCCACGATGTTCTTGCCGATGTCGTGCACGTCGCCCTTCACGGTGGCGAGCAGCACCTTGCCCTTGCTGGCCGGGCCGCCGCTGGCCGCCACCTGGGCCTTCTCGGCCTCGAGGTGCGGCGTCAGCCACGCCACGGCCTTCTTCATGACCCGCGCGCTCTTGACCACCTGCGGCAGGAACATCTTGCCGGCGCCGAACAGGTCGCCGACCACGTTCATGCCGTCCATCAGGGGGCCCTCGATGACCCCCAGCGGGCTGCCGATGGCGGCGAAGGCCTCGGCGGTGTCCTCCGCGATGAACTTGTCGATGCCCTTCACCAGGGCGTGGGCCAGGCGCTCGGCGACGGGGGCCTCCCGCCAGCTCAAGTCTTCGAGATCACGGGCCTTCTTGCCGTCGGTGCGCGAGGCCAGCTCGATGAGCCGCTCGGTGGCGTCGGGGTGCTGGTCGAAGATGACCGCCTCGACGGCGTCGCGCAGGGCCGGGTCCACCGCGCTGTACACCTCGAGCTGCCCGGCGTTGACGATGCCCATGTCCATGCCGGCCTGGATCGCGTGGTACAGGAAGGCCGCGTGCATGGCCTCGCGCACCGTGTCGTTGCCCCGGAAGCTGAAGGACAGGTTGCTCACGCCGCCGCTCACCAGGGCGTGGGGCAGGGTCTGCTTGATGCGCCGGGTGGCCTCGATGAAGTCGATGGCGTAGCGGGCGTGGGCCTCGATGCCGGTGCCGATGGCGAAGATGTTGGGGTCGAAGATGATGTCCTCGGCCGGGAAGCCCACCTGCTCGGTCAGCAGCCGGTAGGCCCGGGTGCAGATCTCGACCTTGCGGTCCTCGCTGTCGGCCTGGCCGGCCTCGTCGAAGGCCATCACGATCACCGCCGCGCCGTAGCGCCGCACCAGCCGGGCCTGCGCCAGGAAGCTGGCCTCGCCCTCCTTGAGCGAGATGGAGTTCACCACGCCCTTGCCCTGCAGGTGCTTGAGGCCGACCTCGATCACCGACCACTTCGACGAGTCGAGCACCACCGGCACCCGGCTGATGTCGGGCTCGCCCGCGAGCAGCCGCAGGAAGGTGCCCATGGCGGCCTCGCTGTCGAGCAGGCCCTCGTCCATGTTGATGTCGATGAGCTGCGCGCCGTTGGCGACCTGCTGGCGGGCCACCTCGAGGGCCGTGGCGAAGTCGCCCCCCTTGATCAGCCGCCGGAACCGCGCCGAGCCCGTCACGTTGGTGCGCTCGCCGATGTTCACGAACAGGCTGTCGGGGGTGATGTCCACCGGCTCCAGGCCCGACAGGCGCAGGGCGGGCGCCGGCGTCGGCGGCGTACGCGGGGCGCGGCCGGCCATGGCCTCGGCGATGGCGCGGATGTGGTCGGGGGTGGTGCCGCAGCAGCCGCCCACGATGTTCAAGAAGCCCTGGTCGGCCCACTCGGCGATGAGCGCGGCCATCTGCGGGGGCTGCTGGTCGTACTCGCCAAAGGCGTTGGGCAGCCCGGCGTTGGGGTGCGCGCTCACGCGGGTGTCGGCGAGGTGGCTGAGGATCTCGACGTAGGCCCGCAGCTCGGCCGCCCCCAGGGCGCAGTTGAGCCCCACGCTGAAGGGCTGGGCGTGGCGCACGCTGTACCAGAAGGCCTCGGTGGTCTGCCCGCTGAGCGTGCGCCCGCTGGCGTCGGTGATGGTGGCCGAGATCATGATCGGCAGCCGCGCGCCGGTGCGCTCGAAGTAGGCGTCGATGGCGAAGAGCGCCGCCTTGGCGTTCATGGTGTCGAAGATGGTCTCGACGAGCAGCAGGTCGACGCCGCCCTCCACCAGGCCCTCGATGGCCTCGGTGTAGGCGGCCACCACCTGGTCGAAGGTCACGTTGCGGTGGCCGGGGTCTTCGACGTCGGGGCTGAGGG
>JAUHVS010000631.1 GCA_030424955.1 bacterium
CGACCTGGCCTACTACGGCAGCCTCACGGCCTTCTTCCTGGCCCTGAACGTGTACTTCCTCGAGCTCAAGCGCATGGAGAGCCAGCCCAAGAGCGGCCACAGCCGGCGGCGGCCCATGACCCTGGCCGTGGGGCTCGCGGCGCTCAACGTGGTGGCCCTGAACCTGTGGCTGGCCCCGGTGACCGCCGTGCGCGCCGATCTCACCGCCGATGGCGAGTACAGCGTCAGCGACGTCACCGAGCGCATCCTGAGCGAGCTGGCCGAGCCGCTGACCATCACCGGCTACTTCAGCCAGAAGACCCACCCGCTGCTCAGCCCGCTGATCCCGCGCATCCGCGACTTCCTCACCGAGTACGAGGTGCGCGGCGGCGGCAACGTGCGGCTGACCTTCGTCGACCCCAACGCCAACCCCGAGGTCGAGGAAGAGATCAACGACCAGTACGGCATCAAGTCGGTGCCCTTCCGCATCAGCGGCCGCAACGAGGAGTCGGTGGTCAACAGCTACTTCCACGTGCTCATCCGCTACGGCGATGAGTACGAGGTGCTGAGCTTCGATGACCTCATCGAGATGCACGCCGACGACAGCGAGGTCGTCGTGCGCCTGCGCAACGTGGAGTACGACGTCACCCGCACCATCAAGAAGGTGACCCAGGGCTTCCAGAGCATCGAGGCCGTGCTCGCCCGGGCGGGCGAGGGCGCCAAGCTCACCGCCTACGTCAGCGCCGATCTGCCCGACGAGTTCAAGCAGACCCCCGAGCGCCTCAAGAAGGTGGCGGAGTCGCTGGCCGAGAAGACCGGCGGCCGGCTCAGCTACGAGCAGCTCGACCCGTCGGCGGACGCCGCGCTCGCGGCCGAGATCCAGCGCACCTACGGCTTCCGCCCCATGGCGGTGGACGTGTTCGGCGACAAGAGCTTCTACCTGTACGTCGTGCTCAGCATGGGCGACCGGTCGACGCCGATCTTCCTGCAGGGCGAGCTCAGCGAGAGCGATCTGCGCACCGACGTCGAGGCCGCGATCCAGCGCATGACGCCGGGCTTCCTCAAGACCATCGGGCTGGTGACCCAGGAGCAGTCGCCCCCCGCGCAGCAGAACCCCTTCGGCCCGCCCCCGACGCCCATCGCCGACTTCCGCATGCTGGAGCAGATGCTGGGCAACGAGTTCACGGTCAAGCGGCTGAAGCTCGAGGACGGCGCGGTGCCGGGCGACGTGGACGTGCTCGTGGTGGCCAAGCCGGGCGACCTGACCGACACCCAGCAGTTCGCCGTCGACCAGTACCTCATGCGCGGCGGCGCGGTCATCGCCATGACCGGCGCGTACACCATCAAGCCCGACCAGATGGGCATCAACGCCCTCAAGACCGACATCGGCTGGCTCGACCAGCTCGAGGCCTACGGGGCCCGGGTCGAGCAGACCTTCGTGATGGATCCGCAGAACTCGAGCTTCCCGGTGCCCGTGCGCGAGCGCCGCGGCCCGTTCACCTTTGAGCGCATCGAGCTGGTCCCCTACCCGTTCTTCGCCGACATCCGCCGCGACGGCTTCACCGAGGGCCACCCCACCGTCGCGGGCCTGCCCAGCCTGGCGGTGACCTGGGGCTCCCCCGTCACCCTCGTGCCCCGCGAGGGCGTCAAGGGCGAGGTCATCCTCAAGAGCTCCGAGGGCACCTGGCTGCAGGCCAGCACCGTGCTGCAGCCCGACTTCCAGAAGTACCCGGGCGCGGGCTTCGGCACCGATCCCGACGCCAAGACCGGCGCGCAGCCCCTGGCGGTGGTGCTCAACGGCACCTTCCCCAGCTACTTCGCCGACCGGCCGTCGCCGCTCTTCGGCGAGGGGGTCAACCCCGAGGGGGATCTGGTCGACAAGGCCGACCGCACCGGGCGCACGCTGAAGCGCTCCACCCCGGACGCGCGGCTGGCGGTGGTGGGCTCCAGCGAGTTCGTCGCCGACATGATCAACCAGCTGGCCCGCGCAACCTGGTGGACTGGGCCCTGGCCGACACCGATCTGCTGCAGATCCGCTCGGCCGGCGCCTTCGCCCGCACGCTGAAGCCCATGGAGCCCGCTCAGCGCACCCGCTACGAGCTGGCCAACTACCTGGTGGTGCTGCTGGCCCTGGCGGCGGTGGTGGCCCTCGGCCTCACCCGCCGGCGGCTCGCGAAGCCCATCCAGCTCACCGAGGAGGCCTGACATGAAGCGCATGAACACGCTCCTTGGCGGCGCCCTGGTGCTGCAGGTCGCCCTCGCCGCGGCCACCTGGTCGATGTCCGGCAGCGCCGCGAGCAGCGACAGCACGCCGTTCTTGACCATGACCCCCGACAGCGTCACCTCGCTGACCCTCACCAACCGCCCGGGCAAGGACGGCCCCTCGCCGCCGCTGACCCTGACCCGCAAGGGCGACGGCTGGGTGGTGGCGTCGGCGGACGACTACCCCGCCAAGACCGACAAGGTCGATGAGATCATCAAGAAGCTCACCGGCCTGAAGGTCCGCCAGCCCGTCGCGACCCAGAAGACCAGCCACACCGCCCTCAAGGTGGGCGAGCGCGAGTTCGACAAGCGCATCAGCCTGACGGCCGGGGGCGCCACCCAGGCCCTGGTGGTGGGCGGCGCGAAGGGCGCCAGCGTGCACGTGCGGCGCGCCGACCAGGACGACGTCTACCTCGCCCGCGGGGTGTCCGCCTGGGCCCTGAGCGACCAGGCCTCGGCCTACGTCGACACCCAGTACATCAAGGTGGACGACCCCAGCCGGATCACCGTGCGCAACAGCAGCGGCACCGTGACCCTGGTCAAGGAAGAGGCGGCCACCTGGTCGGTCACCGAGCTGCCCCCCGACGCCCCGGTGGACGAGACCCGGGTCAACGCCTTCGTGGCGGCGGCCCGCAGCATCCAGCTGGCGGATCCGGTGGGCCAGACGGTGAAGCCGGAGTACGGCCTGGAGGGGGGCACCACCGTCGAGCTGGTCAGCGCGGCGGGCACGCTGCTCTACCAGATCGGCGCGAAGGACGGCGACCAGCACTACCTGAAGGCCGAGGGCAACCCGTTCGTGGTCAAGGTCAGCAAGTTCGCGGTGGACTCGCTGCTCACGCAGACCCCGGACAAGTTCATCAAGTCCGCGCCGGCCCCGCAGCAGGGCGGCGGGATGCCCGGCGGGATGCCCGGCATGCCCGGCATGCCCGGCGGGATGCCCGGCGGGATGCCCGGCGGGATGATGCCGGGCATGCCCGGCCAGTAGCCGAGCCAGGCGGGGCCCCGCCCCCGGGGCCCCAACGCCCCCCGCGCCAATTTCCAGCCCGCCCCGCCTCAGCGCTGACCCCGTCAGCGATCGCTATGGTAGGCTTTGGCCGATGAATGGGCCTGCACCGACTGGTGGCATCCTCCTCGGGAAGTACCGCATTGAGCGGATCGTCGGCGACCACGCGGTGGGTGTGGTGCGCACGGGCCTCGACCTGCGCTTCGACCGACCGGTGCTGCTCTACGTCGTGGACGCGCCCATCGAGCGCCGCCGCTTCCAGCGCGAGGCGCGCCTCATCGCGCAGGTGCGCCACCCGGCCCTGAGCGGGGTCATCGACCACGGCGCGCTGCCCGACGGCCGGGCGGTGGTGGTCTGCGAGCGCCCCGCGGGCGTGCCTTTGGCCCGCTGGCTGCCGGGCGCCTCGGCGGACGACGCCCGGGACGTCCTGGGCGCCCTCCTCGCGGGCCTCACCCACGCGCACGCCGCGGGCCTGGTGCACGGGGGGATCCGCCCCGGCGCGATCTACATCGACGTCACCGCGGACGGGGTGCGCCCCACGCTGCACGAGCTGGGCCTGGCCCGCCTCTCAGCCAAGGCCGAGGGCCTGTCCGGTGAGTTCGCCGCGCCCGAGGGCCCGCCGTGGACCGCCGCCACCGACCGCTACGCGCTGGCCCGCACCTTCCGGCGGCTCAGCGCCGAGCTGCCGCCCCCCC
>JAUHVS010000632.1 GCA_030424955.1 bacterium
GGCGTAGGTGACGTCCAGAGCGTGCTCGGCGTCGACGAAGGCGGCCACCCCACCCAGCTTCTGGGCCTCGGCGATGGCGTGCAGGGTCAGGGTCGTCTTCCCGCTCGACTCCGGGCCGTAGATCTCGATGATCCGCCCGCGGGGGAAGCCGCCGGTGCCCAGCGCGATGTCGAGGCTGAGGGAGCCGGTGGGGATCACCGGGATCGCCGCGTGGATCTGCTCGCCGGCGCAGGGGACGGCCTCGCCGCCGAGCTCACGGCCTTCCTCTCGGTGGTGCAGGGCGGGGTCGATCCTCGGCTGGCGCGCGGTCAGGACGCCGTGCGCGTGCTGCGCCTGGTCGAGGCGGCGCGCGCCCGGGACAGCGCACCGTCGCGATGACAGGCCGCGCAGGGCCGCGGGTGCTGGTGTCAGCGGGCGAGACCTCGGGGGACGGCCTCGCGGCGCCCGTGATCGCCCACCTCGTCGCGCTCGGCTGCGACGTGATCGGGGTCGGGGGGCCACGGATGGTCGCCGCCGGCCTCAAGCCCGTCGCGCCCTTCGAGGGGCTCGCGGCCCACGGCCTGCTGGAGGCCGCTCGGTCCGTGCCGGCGGCCCATCGGGCGCTTCAGTCGCTCGTGGCGGCGCTGCCCCAGGCCGACGTCGTGCTGGCGGTGGACTTCCCCGAAGTGAACCGTCGCCTGCTGGCCCGCGCGGCGAGCCATCAGCTCCGTAGCTGGCTGGCGCCGCCTCAAGCCTGGGCGTGGCGGGCGTGGCGGGCGACGGCGCTGCAGCCCCTCGACTGGGTGGGGTGTGTGCTGCCCTTCGCGGCCGACTGGTACCGCGCGCGCGGCGTGGCCGCGCACTTCGTGGGTCACCCGCTGGCCAGCCTCCCGGCGCTTCCGCCCGCCGGCGGGCGCGGGATCGCGCTGCTCCCCGGGAGCCGGCCGACAACGGCCCGGCGGCTGCTGCGGATCCAGCTCGAGGCCGCCCGCGCGGTGCGGGCGCGGGACGCCGACGTCACCTTCCACCTGGGGTTGGCGCCTGGGCTGTCGGCCGCCGCCTTGGGTGAGGTGCCCCGCTGGGTCGAGGTGCACGCCGGCGCCCGCGCGGCCCTCGCCTGCGCCCAGACGGCGTGGGTTGGGGCGGGGACGGCGACCCTGGACGCGGTCCTGGCCGGGCGCCCGCCGCTCATCATGGCGCGGCTGCGGCCCGGCACCGAGCGCGTCGCCCGGCGCGTGGTCTCGGTGCGCGCGGTCGGCCTGCCCAACCTGGTGCTGGGCGACTCGGTGTTCCCCGAGCTGGTCTTCGAGGCCTGCACGCCGGCGGCGGTGGCCGCGCACGGGGGGCAGCTGCGGTCGACGCCGGGGGCCTGGGTTGACCCCATCGCCCGGGTGCGCGCCGCGCTCTGGCGGCCAGCGTGGGGCGCCTCCATCGCCCAAGCCCTGGTGGCGCAGGTCGAAGCGCGCCGTCGGCACCGCTGAGGTTGCCCCCATCATCCAGCGGCCCCTATCCTCGCTCGCCCCTGACCGGAGGGTCCCATGGCTGACCACATGCCCCTGATCGTCGTCCCCACCTACAACGAGGCCGAGAACATCGAGCGCCTGCTCGACGCCATCCACGCGCACCTGCCCCAGGCGCACGTCTTGGTCGTCGATGACGGTTCGCCGGATGGCACCGGGGGCCTCGCGGATGCCCGGGCGGGGGCCGACGCGCGGGTTCATGTGCTGCACCGCACCGAGAAGGCCGGCCTGGGCCGGGCGTATCTGGCGGGCTTCGATTGGGCGCTGGCCCGCGACTACACGCACGTGTTCGAGATGGACGCCGACTTCAGCCACGAGCCGGCGATGCTGCCGGTGCTGCTCAAGCGCGCCGAGACGGCGGATCTCGTGCTGGGCAGTCGCTGGGTCGCGGGCGGCGGGACGGTGGACTGGCCGCTGAAGCGGCAGCTCATCAGCAAGGGCGGCAGCCTGTACGCGCGCACCGTGCTGGGCGTGGACGTGCGGGATCTGACCGGGGGCTTCAAGTGCTTCAACCGCAAGGTCTTGGAGGGCATTGACCTGCCGTCTGTCGGCGCGGTGGGCTACGGGTTCCAGATCGAGCTGACCTGGCGCGCGCTGGACGCTGGCTTCACCGTCGCTGAGGTGCCGATCCGCTTTGCGGACCGCGTCGCCGGCGAGAGCAAGATGTCGCCCAAGATCTTCGCCGAGGCCTTCACCCTGGTGTGGAAGCTCCGCCTGGGCCTCGCCTGACCCGCGCCCTGACCCGCCTCGGGCCCCTCGGCACCTTCCTCGCGCTCTGGCTGGCCCAGGGGGCCATCGCCGCGGGTACGCCGCTGCTCGCCGATGAGGCCTACTATGACGCCTGGCGCCGCTGGCCGGGCCTGGGCTATCTGGATCACCCCCCCCTGATCGCCGGGTGGTTTGCCCTCGCGGCAGGCCATGGCCGGGCGCTGACCTGGCTGGCGTCGCTGGCCGGCTGGGGGCTGCTGGCAGACGCTGGTCGCCGCGTCGGGAACCGCGACGCCGCCTGGATCCCGGCCCTCGCCCTCGCGACGCCCCTCGGCTTCTCCCTGTGCCTCGTGATCACCCCCGACGCGCCCGCGTTCCTGGCCTGGTGCGGGGTGCTGTGGGGTCGCGAGCGGCCACCTGTGGGCCTGCTCGCTCGCCCTGGCGCTGGCCCTCTGGGCCAAGTCGACGGTGTGGGTCGCGCTGCCCGGCCTGTGGTGGGCGCTGGGCTGGCGCCGCGGGGCGCAGGTGCTGGCGGGGGCCGTGCTGCTGTACAGCCCACACCTGTGGTGGTCCTGGACTCACGAGGGGCTGCCCTGGCGCTTTCAGGCGGGCCGGCGCTTCCGCGGTGGCGCGCCCGTCGAGTGGCTGCTGGGCCAGGTCGCAGTGCTCGGGCCGGCCCTCGCGTGGGCGGCGGTCCGCGCGTGGCGCCGTGAGGTGCCGAGCGCCGAGCAGACGCGCTGGCGGCGTCTCGTCGGCCCAACCGTCCTGGGCTGGGCCGCCCTGGCCTGCGTCACCCGGGTGGAGGCGAACTGGGCCGCGCTGGCCTGGGCGCCGCTGCTGGTGTGGATCCTCCCGCAGGTGCCATCGCCCGCGCGGCTGGTGGCGCAGAGCCTCGCGTGGACCGCCCCGCTCGCGCTGGCCTGGGCGGCCTTCGCGGTGTGGGGCCCGCTGGGCTGGGGTCCACCCCGGGACGGGCCGGCGCTCGCGGCCTGCCTGGACGGGCTGCCACGGGGCGATCGGCGGGTCACGGCGCGCTATCAGGAGGCCAGCCTGCTCGCCCAGGTCGCGTCCGAGCCCTCAGCCCTCGGGGCCTTGGGGCATCGGCCCGCCGTGGGGCACCGGAGGAGCGAGTGGGACCGACACCCGGGCCTGCCGGCGCCCGCGTGCGACTACTGGTATCTCGCGCGGCGCGACCGGCTGGCGAGCTGCCCGGGCCCGGTGTCCGCCTCGGCTGCGTGCGGGCTCGACCTCGCGTGGTGCAGCTGTCCGGCGTCCGCGGCACGGGGCGGGTGACAGCGGCGGCGGCGCGGCCTTATGATCCGCCCGCAATCGTCTTTTGGGGGGACCGGCGTGAGCGAGATCGCCATCGGAATCGACCTGGGCACGAGCAACAGCGTGGTGGCCGTGGTGGAGAACGGGCGCGCGCGCGTGATCCCGAACGAGTGGGGCGAGTCAGTCCACCCCTCGGTGGTGCACTTCTCGCCGGACGGCGAGTCGATCGTCTGCGCGTGCGCGCCGCGCAACCTGACCGACGACAGCTACATGTTCCAGCGGCTGCACGTCGTCGACGTCGCGACCGGCGAGCGGCGCAAGCTGGTGGACAACCCGGGCAAGCTCGGCGACTTCGCGTTCTCGCCCGACGGCGCGCGCGTCGCCTACATCTCGGCGGCCGATCGCAACGACCCGCACGCCGGCATGCTCTATCTGGTCGACGTCGCTGAGG
>JAUHVS010000633.1 GCA_030424955.1 bacterium
TGCCAGCACCAGGTGCGGGCGCAGCGACTGGGGCCAGCGCGCCAGCACCCGCCGCGCCTCCCGCTCGGCGCCGTCGGCGTCGCCGGCCCGCAGGAGCTGGTGCGCCCAGGCCAACCGCAGGCCAGGGCGGTCGGGCTCGGCGCGCGCGGCGGCGGCCGCCCGGGCGAGCGGGGTGGGCTGGGCGAGCCCGAGCAGCAGGCACAGCGCGATCATGTGAACACCCGCTGCATCATGTGGGCACCCGCACGGTGAAGCGGGCGCCGTGCACGGCCACGGTGCCGCCGTGGGCCTCGGTGGCCAGCCGCACCAGGGCCAGCCCCAACCCGGCGCCGCCCCCGGGCCCGTCCGAGGTGAACCGCTCGAAGACGGCCGCCGCGCGGTCGGGGGGCACGCCCGGCCCCGCGTCCTCGACGTGGATCGCCAGCCCCCCGGCCTGCGGCTCGACGGTGACGGTGATGGGCGAGGCGCCGTGGCGCACGGCGTTGACCAGCAGGTTGACGATCACCCGCTCCATCAGGCCCCGGTCGAGGGCGACCACGAGATCCTCGTCGGGCAGCTCGACGTGGGTGGTGAAGCCGTGGGCGTCGGCCAGCGCGCGCACCTGATCGAGGGCGCCGAGGAGCAGCGCGTCCACCGGCACGGCCTCGCGCTGCACGGTCATTGGGCCCGCCGACAGCCGGGCGAGATCGAGCTGCTGCTCGATGGTGCGCAGCAGGGTGCGGCAGCGGTCCCGCACGTCGCCCACCAGGGCGCGGTCCTCGGCGTCGAGGCCGCCGGCCTCGAGCACCGCCAGCAAGGTGATCACGTTGCCGATCGGGCCCTTCAGGTCGTGGATCACCATGTGGGTCATGGCGTCCCGCGCGGCCTCGGTCTCGCGGAGCTGGGCGTTCGTCTCGCGCAGGGTGGCCTCGCGCTCGGCCACGGCGGCCACCGCCCGGCGGAAGGCGGCGCCCAGGGCGCGCACCTCGCTGGGGCCGCCGCGGGGCAGCTCTCCCAGGGCGTCGGTGTAGCGGCCCTCGCCGATCTCGCTTGTGACCTGCTGCAGGCGCCGCAGGGGCCGGGCCAGGGCCAGGCCCACGGCCAAGGCGACGAGCAGCCCCACGGCCGCCACGGCGGCGGTGATGCGCAGCACGCGATCCAGGTACCGGGCCCGCCGCTCGCCCAGGCCCTGCGGGGAGAGGCGCAGGCGCACCAGGCCCACGGTGGGGCGCACGCCGTCGGCGCCGGGCGGGCCCGTGACCGGGTAGATCACCCGGGCGTCCGAGCCCTCGAAGGGCGGCAGGTTGAAGTCACGGTGCGCGACCCGTCGGCCCACGTCGTCGAGCACCGTCACCTGCGCCACGTCGTTCTCCTCCCACACGGCGTCGATGATGCGCTGGGCCCGCGCCCGGTCGGCCGCCAGCACGGGCTCGGCCAGGCGCACCGCCAGCCCCCGCGCGACGGCCAGGCCCCGGGCCTCCAGGTTGGCCCGCAGATCGCGGGTGGCGGCCTGGGTCAGCCCCCAGCCGATGGCGGCGCTGGTCGCGATGACCAGCACAACGCCGAACAGCACCAGGCGGACCGCCAGGCTCACTCGCCACGCACCCGATCCACCTCGATGGCGTAGCGCTGGAGCAGGTCGTGGAAGCTCTTGCGCTCCTTGCCGGCCCGCCGCGCCGCGCGGGACACGTTGCCGCCGGCCGCGTGGACCGCCGCCTCGACGTAGGCGCGCTCGAAGTCGTGGATCAGGGCCTCCTTGGCCTCGCGCAGGGGCACGTCCAGGTCGGGGGTGGGGGCGGCGCTGGGCCGGGTGGGGGCGGCGTCGATCTCGACGTCCTGGGGGCCGATGACCGCGCCCGCCGCGAAGATGGCCGCGCGGCGCACCACGTTCTCGAGCTCGCGCACGTTGCCCGGCCAGCCGTGGGCCGACAGCCGCGCCAGGGCCTCGGGGTCGAAGCGCAGGTCGGGCCGGTTGATGCGCGCCCGGGTGCGGGCCAGGGCGTGCTCCGCCAGCAGCGGCACGTCCTCGCGGCGATCCCGCAGCGGCGGCAGGGTCAGCGGCACCACGTTGAGGCGGTAGTACAGGTCCTCGCGGAAGGTGCCGTCCTCGATGGCCGCCACCAGGTCGCAGTGGGTGGCGGCCACGATGCGCACGTCCACCCGCACGGTGCGCGCGCCGCCCACCGGGCGCACCTCACCCTCTTGCAGGAAGCGCAGCAGCTTCACCTGCAGCGACAGGGGGATGTCGCCGATCTCGTCGAGGAAGAGCGTGCCCCCGTCGGCCTCGACCACCAGCCCCGGCTTGTCGGTGCGGGCGTCGGTGAACGCGCCGGCGGCGTGGCCGAACAGCTCGCTCTCCAGCAGGTTCTCGGGCAGGGCGCCACAGTTGACCGCCACGAAGCGCCGCCCGCGGCGGGGCGACAGATCGTGCAGCGCGCGGGCGATCAGCTCTTTGCCGGTGCCCGTCTCGCCCAGCACCAGCACGGTCTCGTCCACCCGGGCCAGCAGGGGCAGCCGATCCAGCACGCGGCGGAAGGCGGGCGCCTCGCCCACGATCGCGCGGCTGGGGGTGCCCGCCTCGCCCAGCCGCTGGCGCAGATCCGCCACCTCGCCCGCCAGGGCGGCGTGGGCCAGGGCGTGCTCCACGCGGGGCAGCAGCACCTCGGGCTCCAGCGGCTTGCGCACGAAGTCGGTGGCCCCCCGCTTCATGAGCGAGACGGCGGTGTCGATGGTGCCGTGGTTGGTGATCATGACCACGGGCAGCGTGGGCCAGCGGCGGCGGATGGCGTCGAGCAGATCCGCGCCGCTCTCGTCGCCCAGGTTCAAGTCCGTCAGCACCAGCTCGACGGCCTGGGCGCTCAGCACGGCGAGCGCGGCCTCGATGGACTCGGCCGTCAGCACCTCGGACGCCACAGGGCGCAGCATGCGCTGCGCCATCCGCAGGACCAGGGGCTCGTCGTCCACCACCAAGATGCGTGCGCTCGTCATAGGCGCCTTCTCCTGCAACCGCCGTTCCGTCACGGCGTGGGTGTATAGCAGGCAGGGTCGGTTGAGGGGGTGTGGGCTGCACCCCCCAAAATCGTGGCGTGGCACCCCCACTCGGCGTCAGTCGGCCCCCGTGAATGCAGGCGAAGAGGCGTGGCACGGGGCCTGCACTGAGGGGTGGGCAGCGGCGCCGGACCCGTTCAAGCGGGCCGGGCGTCCTCACCGAAACCGACCAGCTGCGATGCGCAGCGACTGGAGACAGAACACATGAAGCGACTCAACTATGCCCTCGCCGCCCTGACCCTCGCCCTGGTGCCCGCCACGGCCGGTGCCGTCAAGGTCGTCTGCCAGGGCGGCTACCTGGTCGTCGAGTGCAACGACGGCACCATCTTCACCTGCAGCGCGGGCGGCCAGCAGATCGACTGCTACGAGGACGAGGCGAACATGGCGGCCTACGCGCAGGGCTGCGCCTCGCACGGCGGCCTGTCGGGCCTCGTGAACAGCATGGAGTGCTCGGCCGACTTCGCGGACGACGTCTTCACCGAGGACCCCGGGGCCGGGGACGACGAGGTCGCGCCGCCCCGCCGCCGCTGACAGCGACCGCGCCGGCTGGCGCTCCGGGTCAGGGTGGGCGAGCTCGCCCTGATCGGAGCGCGCCGTGCGCGGGGCGCCCTGCGCTGGCCGCCGCTGACCCGCGGGGGCCGCCCAGTGCCTCGTTCAGCAGGGACGTCTCTCGGGCCGGAGGATCCCCCGCAGGGTCAACGCCGTGTGCCGGTCCTGACCCGCCCGCTGGGACCGGTCGAGGGTGACCCGATCACGGGTCGACGCCCGGGATCAGGCGAAGGGGCAGGAACATCGGTGTCGGCTTCGGCCGGTCGCCCAGCTCGCCCTCGATCACGTCGCCGAGCACCTCGAAGCCAAACCGCTCGTAGAAGGGGAGCGCTTCGGCCTTG
>JAUHVS010000634.1 GCA_030424955.1 bacterium
CGGCTTGGCGAGGCCCCAGTCGAGCAGCACCACCTCGCCGAAGTCCCCGATCATCACGTTGGAGGGCTTGAGGTCGCGGTGCACGACCCCTCGGGCGTGGGCAAAGCCGACGGCGAGGCAGAGCTGCTGGAACATGCGCAGCAGCCGCAGCCGGCCGAAGCGCCGCTCGGTGTCGAGATCGCCCCCGCGCAGCTTGGCGATGATCTGCTTGAGGCTGCGCCCCTCGACCCGGCGCATGACGAAGGCCACCTGGTCGCGCAGCCGGCCGAGCTCGTACACCGGCATGATCGCCTGGTGCTGCAGCTGCCCGGTGACCTGCGCCTCCTCGAGGAAGCGGATGCGGTCGAGGTCGCGGGCGGCGGTCTTGCGCAGCACCTTGATGGCGACCGGGCGGCCCAGGTGAAGATCCCAGGCGGCCAGGATGCGGCCCATGGCGCCGCGGGCGATCTCGCCTTGCAGCTCGTAGCGGGGGGTGATGTCGAGCAGCCGCGCCGTCAGCTCGTCGACCGACGGCCCGTCGTGGGCGGCCTGGTGGGCGTCGTCTTCGCTGTCGTCCGCCATCTCAGCGACGGTGCGGTCCTCGGTCTCGGGCTCCGAGAGGATCGCCAGCAGCGCCTGGGCCTCGGGGCCCTCGATGCCGTAGTCGGCCAGGATCTCGCGGGTCGGGCGGGGGCTGCCCTGCAGCTCGGACTGCAGCCGCAGCAGGGCCTCGTCGCCCAGCGTCTGGGCGGCGCGGAGGCGCTCGACGAGGTCCTGAATGCGAGGCATGCGTGACTCTAGCCCGAAATTCGGGCGGAGCGCATCAGTTCACCAGCGCTTTGTCTCGGTGGCGCGTGGGCTGCTGGGGAAGTCGCGGCGCAGCCGCTCCGCCACCGCCTGCGCCGTCGCCCGATCGCCGGCCCCGTGGGCCGCGGCGCCCCACTCGAACAGCAGGGTGTCGGCGTGTGGGCCTTGGGGGTAGCGCTCGACGGCCGCCGCCCAGAAGGGGACGAGCGCCGCCGCCGCGAGCGCCCCGTCGGGCGCCGCCTTCAGCCGCAAGCCCGCGCTCAGGAAGGTGTTTCGGGCCGACAGCCCGTCACCGCCAGCCCGCACCAGCCGGGTCCAGAGCCAGGCCGCCTGGCCCCAGTCCCGGGCCGCCTCGGCGGCGAGGGCGCCGCGGGCCGTCACCGGCTGTAGCACGTGTCGCTGGCCCGCGGTGAGCTGGCGCAGCGGCCGGCCGTCCCGGGGCGCGACGTCCACGACGCCACGCTCGACCTCGACGGTGGTGCGCCCCTCGGCGTCGTCCAGCACCGTGAACTGCGTGCCGCGGACGGTGACCTCGGCGAGCGGGGTCAGCACGACGTAGGCGGGGGGGCCGCCGCCCTGCTGCGGCGGCACGGTGCTCCGCACGCGGCCGGCGTGGACCGACAGCCGGGTCTCACGGGCGTCGGCGACCTCGACCTGCACGCCCCCTTGGGGCTCGACGAAGGCCCCCCCTGGCAGCCGGGTCGGGGCGGCGAGCGCGCTGCCCGGCGCCAGCGGCCCCGGGCCTGAGGGCGCCGAGGCCGTCGGCGCGGGCTGGCTCGCGACGAGGCCCCCGGTGGCCGGCGCCGGCCGATCCAGGCCGACCCACAGGGCCAGCCCCGCGGCGGCGACGCTGGCGGCAGCCACCCAGACCCAGCGGGGGCGGGGTGCTGCCGGGGCTGCGGCCGAGGCCAGCGGCGCCCAGAGGGCGTCGAGCTGGGCGTCGCTGAGATCCTGCGCGCGGTAGGCCCGCCGGGCGGGGGTGAGCAACGCGTCCAGGGCCTGGGACTCGGCGGCGTTCAGGGGCGTCTCGGGCGCCATCAGGACACCTCCTCAACGCGCACACCCTCGGCCTGGGCGGCCTTCAGCAGGGCGTGGCGGGCACGGGACAGTCGGGTCAGCACCGTGGACCGGGGGCACTGGAGCACCTCGGCGATCTCCTTTGTGTCGAGCCCCTCCAGCTCGTGGAGCACGAGCACGATGCGCTTGCGCTCCTCGAGGGCCGACAGGCAGCGCTGCACCACGGCGAGGGCCTCGCGGTCCGCGGCGCGGGTGCTGGGATCGACCCCGCGGGCCAGCCGGTGCTGCACGGGCTCATCGGGCACCTCGCGGCGGCGGGTCCACCAGCGCCGGCGCTTCAGCGCGCGGTTCACGGTGATGCGGTACAGCCACGTCTTCAGGCGGCTGTGGCCCCGGAAGCGGTCGATGGACTTGAAGGCCGAGAGGAACACCTCCTGCACGACCTCTTCCGCCTCGGCGTCGCTGTGCACGAACTGTCGGCCCAGGCGGTACACGTCCCCGGCGTGGGCGCGGTAGAGCTCGCGGTACGCCACCCCGTCGCCCGCGCGCAGCCGGTCGATGAGCGCCTGCTCGGGGTGGGGTCGTGTGGACTCGGCGGTCACCGGCTCCAGGGTCATCGCGTGTGCCACCACAGGTGCTCCGAGGGGGAAGGGGTCATCCGCTGCTGCCACGGTTGACCCCGCCCTCGGGGGGGGTGTCTCAAGACGGCGCGCATCACAGGCCCCACGCGAGCTGAAGCGCGAGCTGGAGGCCCGCGCGGTTGCGGGCCTCGGTCGGGGGGCCGTCGCCCAGGCCAGCGGTGAGGGCCCAGGGGCTGACCTGGGCTGTGAGGACCGCGTCGAGGGCCAGCGCAGCCCCGCCGAGGACCCGCAGGCCTGCGCCCACGCTGAGGGTGGGGCGGTGCGCGGTGGCGACGGTGAGGGCGTCCGTCTCGGCCCAGAGCCCCTGCCAGCCGAGGCTGCCCACGGCGAACAGCCCGCTGCCGGCGGGCCCCACCGCCCGCTCGGCGCCCAGCGACGCGGTGGCCAGCAGCACGGGCTCTCCACGCACGGTGCCGAAGGGCTCGATCCCCAGGCCGCCACGGATCTGCCAGCCAGGGGCGACGGGGCCGCGGGCGCCCGCCTGCAGCCCCAGGTGCAGGGCGCGGTCCACCGTCGTCACGGCCCCCAGCCACGCGTCGCCGCCGGAGGCGCGCGGGCGCCCGTCGATCGGCGCCCGGCTGGGGGTCACCACGGTGGCGGGGCTGGGGGCGATCCACGGCGGCGGTGGCGGCGGGATCAGGGCCACCGGCGGCTGGGGGGTCGGCGGGAGCGGGCGGCTCCACTCGTGGTCCACGTCGGGGGGCAGCGGCGGCTCAGGGGGGATGGGCGGCGGCCCGGGCGGCGCCACAGGGCCGGGCCAGGCGGTGCCGGTGCGCGGATCGGCGGCCAACAGGAACTGCAGCCGCAGCCCCAGCGCGTCCACCAGGGCGGAGCCCTCGGCGTCGCTCAGATCGGCCAGCGGCGCCACCAGCAGGCGCCCGGGCGCGGGTCGCCAGAGGTGCAAGGTCGCGCCGGCCTGGCCCATGACGAGCCGCGCGTGCGGGGCGCCCGTGGGGGGCCGCTGGGGATCCCAGGGTGGGGCAGGCGGGGTGGCGAGGCGCGCTCGCAGGGCCCGCCAGGCGACCGCGAGGGGCGTCGGGATCTCGGCGGGCGCGGGCGTCAGGCGGGGGCCGGCCGCGCCCCCGGCGTGTACCGGGCCGGCCGCGACGGCCATCGCCGCGAGGGTCAGCCAGACCACCAGACGGGGGAACGCCATGCACGCCTCATCCCGGGCCGCCGTGGGGTGGCGTGCGGGCCACGAGGCCCGCTGTGGCAGGGGCCCGGGCGCCTGCTCGACGGCACAACCTACCCCATTGGCGTGGGAACGTCGCCGGGCTTGCGCCGCGCCAGTGGGCCCCGTAGCTTCGCGGGGTGCTGCGCGCCTGGACCCTGCCGTTGTTCCTGTTGGGCTTGACCGCCTGTGGCGCCCGCGCGCCTGCCGGTCCGCCGCCGCGCCTGGATGTGCTGCAGAACGTGCACCTGCGGGGGGGGCCCAGCCCCGCAGCGCCGCGGCTGGCGCTGACCTTC
>JAUHVS010000635.1 GCA_030424955.1 bacterium
CTACCACGGCTACTGGGGGCTCGACTTCGAGTCGGTGGACCCCCACCTGGGCACCCTGGCGGATCTGCAGGCGCTGGTGGACGACGCCCACGGCCGGGGCATGAAGGTGTTCCTGGACGTGGTGCTCAACCACACCGCCGATGTCATCCGCTACGCCGAGGGGCGCTACGACTACCGGCCCCTGGCCGAGCCCGCCTACACCCCCGAGGTGCCCGCCGAGTGGGTGGACGCCAAGCGCCCGGCCTGGCTCAACGATCCCGCGCGCTACAACAACCGCGGCGACAGCACCTTTGCGGGCGAGAGCGTCATCTACGGCGACTTCCACGGGCTCGACGACCTCGACACCCGCCAGGACCGCGTCATCGAGGGCCTCAACCAGATCTTCGCCGACTGGATCGTGCGCACCGGCGTGGACGGCTTCCGGGTCGACACCGTGAAGCACGTGGATCTGCCGGTGTGGCCGCGCTTCGTGGCCGCCATGCAGGCGGTGGCGCCGCCCTGGTTCACCCTGTTCGGCGAGATCTGGGAGGGCGATCCCCGCGCGGTGGGGCGCTACCTCACCGTGGGGCAGCTGCCGTCGGCTCTGGACTTCCCGCTGCAGGGCGCGCTGCGGGCGGTGGTGTCGCAGGGGGCGCCGCCCCAGCGGCTGGCCGACGTGTTCGCCGCCGACGATCACTACCTGGCGCCGCACACCGACGCCCGGTCGCTGGTGACCTTCCTGGGCAACCACGACATGGGCCGCTTCGGCTGGTTCCTGACCCAGGATCGGCCGGGGCTGAGCGATGACGAGGCCCTGGCGCGGGTGGCCCTGGCCCACGCGCTGCTCTACTTCACCCGGGGCGCGCCCAGCGTCTACTACGGCGACGAGCAGGGGTTCATCGGCGACGGCGACGGCTCGGGGGCCCGGCAGGACATGCTGCCCAGCCAGGTCGCCGGCCAGCGCGACGAGCGGCAGCTCGGCACCGACGACACGCCGGCGGCGGCCAACTACGCCCGCGCCGATCACCCCCTGCGCCAGGCGCTGTGGCACCTGTCGCGGGTGCGGCAGTTCCACGGCGCGCTGAGGCACGGCGTGCAGGTGGAGCGCCTGGCCGCCGGCGACGGGCCGGGCCTGTACGCCTGCAGCCGCGCCCTGCCGGGGGCCGAGGGGCCCGCCGGGCATGAGTACCTGGTGGTGGTGAACACCGCGGACGGCCCCCGCAGCGCCACCGTGCCCACCGACAGCCCGGGGCGGCGCTTCGAGCCGCTGTTCGGCGACTGGCAGGCCGACGCCGACGGCCAGGGCGGGGTGGCGCTCACGCTGCCGGCCTTCGGCTACGGGGTGCTGCGCGCCGATGGTCCCCCGCGCCCCGGCGCGGCCGAGGCCGTGCGGATCAGCGGGGCGGATCGCGTCGGCGTGCAGGGCGAGCGCTGGGCGCTCACGGCGCAGGTCGAGGGCCGCGGGCCCCTGGCGGTGCGGTGGGCGGTGCGCATCGACGACGGCCCCTGGCGGCCCGCGGGCGTGGACTTCGCGCCGCCCCACGCCCTGGATCTCGACAGCACGGGCTGGCCGGTGCAGGGCGAGGTGACCGCCCGGGCGCAGGTGTTGGCCTGGGCCGACGTCGACCGCCCGGCGGCGGCGCCCCTGGCCGAGGCCACCTACACCGCCCGCATCGACCGCCGGCAGGTGTCGGCGGTGCAGGTGCAGGGGCTGGACGCCACCGTGCAGGCCGCCTGGGCCTACACCCGCGACGGCCGGGTCGTGCCCAGCGCGCCCGTCGTGGACGGGGCCGTGCGCTGGACGGTGCCGCCGGATCTGGTGGGCCTGGTGGGGGTGTTCGTCCACGGCGATGGGGCGGTGAGCCTGGCGGCGTGGGACGCAGGCGCGCTGCTCGACGCTGTGGTGGATGACGGCGACGGGGCGGCGGCGCAGGTGCGGTGGGCCGGCGCCGACCGGCGGCTGCAGCCGGACGCCAACGGGGCGCTGCCGGGCCTGTTCATGCGGGGCAGCGTCAACGGCTGGGCGGCCCAGGACCCCCTGGCGGCCACCGGGCCCGGGCGCTGGCAGGCGGTGGTGGCGCTGCCGGCGGGCCGGCACAGCTACAAGATCGCCGACGCCGACTGGCAGGCGGACGCCAACTTCGGCGGGCCGGTGGGGCTGGCGGGGCTGACGGTGGGGCGGGCGTCCACCAACCTGGTGGTGGAGGCGCCGGCCGCCGCCCGCTGGGCCGTGGGGGTGTCGGCCTGGCGGGACGGCGAGGGCGCGCGGGTCTGGCTGCCGGCGGTCAACCCCGCGCCCTGAGGGCGGGGCGACCTGAGGGGCTGCGGGATCGGGCCGGCGTCAGCCGACGACCACCGGGATCTTGCGGGGCTTGGCCGCCTCGGAGCGCGGCAGGGTGACCTGCAGCACGCCGTGATCGAAGTGGGCCGTCACCTGCGCGGGGTCGATGTCGCGGGGCACCTGGAAGCGCCGCCGGTAGGCCATCACCCGCTGGCCGTCGTCGTCGAGGGGGCGCTCACCGCTGACGGTGAGCAGGCCCTTCTCGAGCTCGACGTGGATGCCCGCCTCGGGCACGCCGGGCATGTCGGTGCGCAGCAGGAAGCCGTCGGCGTTCTCGAAGATGTCGATGGGCGGGGTCTCGACGCGCACGGGGCGCTGGGTCTGCGTGGTCATGATCTGACTCCTGGTGTGCTGGAGGCTGTGTTGAGTGATGGATGCCATCAGTGCCGGGATCGAGGGGCCTCAGCCCCGGGTCACCGTGATCTGGCGCGGCTGCGCGGCCTCGGCCTTCTTCAGGGTCACCGTGAGCACGCCGTGCTGAAGCTCGGCGCGCACCTGCTCGGGATCGACCCGGCAGGGCAGCGCGAAGCTGCGGGTGAACTTGAAGGGACGCCGCTCCTGGGCGTGCACCTTGTCGAAGCCCTCGGGCACCTCGACGGTGCGCCCGGCGGTCACCGTGAGCACGTCGTCCTGCAGGTTGAGCTCCAGGTCGCGGTCCCGCACGCCGGGCAGCTCAGCGCGGAGCACCAGGGCGTCCTCGCGCTGGGTGAGCTGGGCCCAGCCGGAGTGCTCGGCGCGGGGCACGTCGGCGATGCCCGCCTGGGCCAGCGCCTGGTCGAGCCGGCGGTGCAGATCGCTCATGAAGCCGACGGTGCGATCGATGTCGTCGAGGCGAAACAGCATGGCAAATCTCCTCAGGGCGCACGGGCCCCATGACACACCCCGGTGGGGGGCGCGTGGGTGTTCATCAGACGATGCGACGGTCTGTCAGTCACCGGCCGGGGGTGGGGGCCGCCGGGGCCCCTGTGTGGCCCCCTCGGCCTCACGGTCACAACAGGTAAAGCCCGCCGAGGGGATGTCAACCCCGGGCACGCTCACCCCGTACGATCTCTGCGATCGCCGCGGGCGGTGCTGAAAACGGCTTGAATCTCAGGTGCTTGGCGCGGCATCCGCGCGCGCCGTTGAGATCAGTCGGTGGGGATGCGGACCACCGTGCCCACCGTGAGGGCGGCGGGATCGTCGCCCAGGTGGGGGTTGGCGCGGGCGATGCGCCGCCAGCGACCGCCGCTGCCGTAGAAGCGCCGCGACAGGGTGATCAGGCTGTCGCCCGGGCGCACGGTGTATTCGCGGAACACCTGCTGCACGGCCCGGGTGTCGACGGCCTTGATGCCAAACACAGCGCCCGCCGCGGCGCTGGCCTGATCGAGGGTGGCCTTGCTGTCGACGGTGCCGCTCAGGAAGGCGATGGCGCCCTCGACGGTGACCGTGAGGTTGAGGATCGCGGCGCCCGGCAGCGTGGGGCGCAGGCGGGCCAGCGCCGCCTCGACGGCCTCGGCGCGGCGCGCGGGGGACTCCGGGGGCGAGGGCAGCTTCGGGCGCGCGGGGGCCGCCGTCGCGGGCGCAGCGGCGGGCGCGCTGGC
>JAUHVS010000636.1 GCA_030424955.1 bacterium
GCGAACATCTTCTTCGACAGCCAGTACCGCGGCAGCAGCGTCAGCTGCATGGCGTACATGGGGTTGTAGGTGAGCTGGCTGTCGCGCTCGAGCGAGTTGACGTTGACGGCGTTCGAGTAGAACACCATCGAGCCGCGGAAGGGCGACTGCTCGCCCTCCGCGTCGTCTGCGGCACCCTGCAGGAGCTGCTGCGCCGCGGCAGGCGCGGGCAGGGCCAGCCCCAGGAGGGCCAGCAGCAGCAGCTTGCGTCGAATCCTCGGGGGCAAGGTGCCTCCTCTCCTCAAGCCGGTCTGGCTGTTCACGAGGCGTAGGGACGGGCCGCGCCGGGCCCGGTGTGGTTTTCGTGCGACGCACCGCGTCAAGCGGCGGCCGGGGCGCATATGGCGAAGCGGTCTGCCACGTTTCCCGCAGCCAGGCAAGGGACGAACGCGCTCGGGTCTGCTACCCTCCCGCCGCCCGTTGGCCCCCCGCTGGAGATGAGATGGCGAAGAAGAAGAGCAACCGGCCCCGCAGCAAGGCGGCCCAGATCACCCAGGACACCCGCGGCGACCGCCAGCGGGATCGCGCCCTGGACGACATCGAGGCCCACCCCGAGGCCGTCGAGTTCGAGTCGCGCGGCACGGTGGATGACGCCCTCTACGAGCGGCACCTCAACGGGCCGACCGCGGCGGAGCAGCGCAAGATGTGGCGCAACCTGTTCTGGTTGGCCCTCGCGCTCATCATCCCGTCGGCCTTCTTCATCTACCGCATCGTGTAGGAGCCGACGGCGTGCGTGAGTTTGTCGCCCTCGGCACCGCCAGCCAGGTCCCCACCCGCCACCGCAACCACAACGGGTACTTCCTGCGGTGGGACGGCGAAGGGATCCTGTTCGATCCCGGTGAGGGCACCCAGCGCCAGCTGATCCACGCGGGCGTCAGCGCGCCGAAGATCACCCGCATCTGCATCACCCACTTCCACGGCGATCACTGCCTGGGGTTGGCGGGCATCATCCAGCGCCTGAGCCTGGACCGGGTGCCCCACCCGGTGCACGTGCACTACCCGGCGTCGGGCCAGCGGTTCTTCGACCGCCTGCGGCGGGCGAGCATCTTCAAGGACGTCGCGCAGATCGTCCCCCACCCCATCGAGGCGGACGGGATCATCGCCGAGCACGCCGACTGGACCCTGAGCGCCCGCGCCCTGGACCACACGGTCCCCTGCGTGGGCTTCCGGCTGGAGGAGCCCGACCGCAGCAACTTCGACGCCGGGCGCCTCGCGGCGCTGGGCCTGGCCGGCCCCGTGGTGGGCCAGCTGCGCCGCGAGGGGCAGGTGACCCTCGAGGACGGCCGCACCATCACCCTGGCCGACGCGTCGGTCAGCCGGCCGGGCCAGGTGTTCGCCTTCGTGATGGACACCCGCCGCTGCGACGCCGCCGTCGACCTCGCCCGGGGCGCCGATCTGGTGGTCTGCGAGTCCACCTACCTGCAGAGCGAGCGGGACGAGGCGTGGGACCGCGGCCACATGACGGCGGCGGACGCCGCGGGCATCGCGCAGGCGGCGGGGGCCCGCCGGCTGGTGCTCACCCACTTCTCGCAGCGCCACCCCGACGAGAGCGCCTTCCTGGCGGAGGCGCTCCCCATCCACGCCGACACCGTGGCCGTCACCGACGGCATGCACGTGCCCTTCCCCACGCCGCTGCGGTGACACGCGGGGCGCGGGCGGCCTCACGTCCACCGCCCCCAGCGCAGGAGATCCGCCATGCTCGCCGCCTCGCTCACGCGCCCCGTTGTCGCCCTGCGCGTCCCCCGCCCGCCCCGGTGGTGGCTGCCGGTGGCGCTGCTGGCCGGCCTGCGCTGCTGCGGCTGTGAGAGCCCCGACGACAACATCATCGACGCCGATCTGGACGGCTACCAGCACCCCGACAGCCGGGGCGCCTGCGTGTTCTTCGACACCGCCCCCGACTGCAACGACGACGATCCGGCCATCCACCCCGGCGCGGACGACCCGCTGGGCGACGGCATCGACCAGAACTGCGACGGCGTCGACGGCGTCGCCGCCCCAGCGGACGCCGCGCCTGACTGAGCCCCGGGGCTGGACGCCGAGCCAGGCGCTGGGCCTGGGCCCCGCGGCGCGGCCACACGCGAATTGCGTTGACGCACCGCGTCACCGCCCGTCACCATGACTTCCCGACGCCATGCAGCGAAGGGGTCCCCTGCCATGCGATTGTCTCTGCCCGCCGCCCTCGCGGTCCTGTCGCCCAGCCTCGCCCTGGCCGGCGACGTGATGGCGCTGCCCGAGGACACCGGCGCCACCGCCTGGATGCTCGCCTCGACCGCCCTCGTGCTGTTGATGGTGCCCGGCCTGGCCATGTTCTACGGCGGCCTCGTGCGCACGAAGAACGTGCTCGGCACGATGATGCACAGCTTCGCGGCCATGGCGATCATCGGGGTGCTGTGGCCGATCATCGGCTACGCGATGGCCTTCGGCCCCAGCGTCGGGGGCGTGGTCGGCTGGGACGCCGACAAGGTGCTGCTGTCGGGCATCGACACCACCTGGATCCCCATCCTCGACGAGACCCGGCGCATCCCCGAGTACGTGTTCACCATGTTCCAGGGGAAGTTCGCCATCATCACCCCGGCCCTCATCGCCGGGGCCGTCGCCGAGCGGGTGCGCTTCGGCGGCTACGCGGTGTTCATCGCCCTGTGGAGCCTGCTGGTCTACAACCCGCTGGCCCACATCGTGTGGGGCGGGGGCTTCCTGACCGGCGAGGCCATCGACCTGGCGGGCGGCACGGTCATCCACATCTCGGCGGGCGTCGCGGGCCTCGTGGCCGCGCTCTACCTGGGGGCGCGCCACGGCTACCCCCGCACCGCCATGCACCCCAACAACCTGGTGATGACCCTGACGGGGGCGGGCCTGCTGTGGGTGGGCTGGTTCGGCTTCAACGCCGGCAGCCAGGTGTCGAGCGGGCTGGCCACGGCCCAGGCGCTCACCATGACCCAGATCGCGGCCTCGGCCGGCGCGCTGACCTGGATGGCCCTCGAGGGGCTGCTGCACCGCAAGGTCAGCTCACTGGGCATGGTGTCGGGCATCCTGGCGGGGCTGGTGGCCATCACGCCCGCGGCCGGCGCGGTCATGCCCCTGGGCGCCCTGGCCCTGGGCGGCCTGGCCTCGTTCGTGTGCTACGGCGCCATCGCCATGAAGAACGCCCTGGGCTACGACGACACCCTGGACGTCTTCGGCATCCACGGCGCCGCGGGCATCTTCGGCGCCATCGGCCTCACCTTCGTCCTGCGCGACACCCCCGAGCACGGCCTGTGGACCCAGCTGTGGTTCCAGGTGAAGGGCGTGCTGGTGGCCGGCGGCCTGTCGGCGGTCGCGACCCTGGTGCTGCTGGTGCTGGTCGACAAGACCATCGGCCTGCGCCTGCCGCCCCGCGAAGAGCTGGCCGGCATGGATCACGCCCTGCACGGCGAGCACGGCTACGGCCTGACGAACGTCAACTGACGGACCGGAGAGACGACGCCATGAAGCTGCTCATCGCCATCATCCAGCCCGACAAGCTCGACGAGGTGCACGAGGCCCTGGTGGCCGCCGGCATCACCCGCATCACCGCCAGCCGCGCCAGCGGCCAGGGCCGCGCGCAAGAGATGGAGCTCTACCGGGGCACCGAGATCACGGCCAGCCGCATGCCGAAGGTGCGCCTCGAGATCGCCCTCAACGACGACTTCGTGCAGCCCTGTATCGACGCCATCGTGCGCGCCGCGCGCCACGGCGACGGGGAGCGGGGGGACGGGAAGATCTTCGTGATCCCCCTGGAGCGCACCGTGCGCATCAGCACGGGCGAGGTGGGCAGCGAGGCCATCTGACCGCAGGGGCCTGTTTGGCCGGGCGCGCCCGCCGACGGGGCAGGCC
>JAUHVS010000637.1 GCA_030424955.1 bacterium
GGGGGAGGCCGAAGAGGCCTTCACCGCCGGGCAGAAGGGCTCGTCGGCCATGCCGCACAAGCGCAACCCGATCCTCAGCGAGAACCTCACCGGGCTGGCGCGCTTGCTGCGCAGCCACGCGCAGGCAGCCCTCGAGAACGTCGCGCTCTGGCACGAGCGCGACATCAGCCACTCCAGCGTCGAGCGGGTCATCGGGCCCGACGCCACGACCCTGGCCCACTTCATGTTGGTGCGCTGCACGCGGCTCGTGGCGGGGCTGGTGTTCCGCCCCGACAACATCGCCCGCAACCTGGGGCTGTCGGGGGGCGTGATCTACAGCCAGCGCCTGCTGCTCGACCTGGCCCGGGCCGGGGTCGCGCGCCAGTCGGCCTACACCTGGGTGCAGCGCAACGCCATGCGCGCCTTCCACGGCGAGGGCGACTTCCAGGGCTTCATCCAGGCCGACCCCGACATCAGCGCCCACCTGAGCGCCGACGACGTCGCGCGGGCCTTCGACCTGTCGTGGCACCTGCGCCACGTCGACACCCTGTTCGGCCGCGTCTTCGGCCCGGAGGGCGCCCGATGAGCGAGCCCACGCTGCTCTACACGGGCTCGGTCAAGCAGGTGTACTCGGTGCCCGGCGCGCCCGATCAGGTGCGCTTCGTCTTCACCGACCGCATCAGCGTCTTCGATAAGTGGATCCCTAACCAGGTGCCCGACAAGGGCGAGGTCATCTGCCGCACGGCCGCCTTCTGGTTCAAGCGCCTCGAGGCCGAGGGCATCCGCACCCACTTCATCGAGCAGCTCGCGCCGAACGAGCTGTTGGTGCGCCGCATCGCCGTAGAGCCGGACTACGCGGCGATGACGCCGGGCCGGCCGAGCGTGCTCATCCCGTGCGAGTTCATCATCCGCCACTACCTCGCTGGCTCGCTCTACGACCGGGTGGCCCGGGGCGACCTGCCGGGGCATGGCCTGGAGGGGCTGCCCTACGGCGCGCCGCTGCCTGCGCCCTGGTGCGAGAGCAGCACCAAGGTGGAGCGCACCGACCGCCTCATCGACGAGGCCGAGGCGCTGCAGATCAGCGGCATGACCCCGGCTGAGCTGAAGGCCATCTGGGCCATGAGCCTGCGCATCGACGAGCTCATCGGGGCGCAGGTGGCGCGGGGCGGCCTGATCCACGCCGACGGCAAGAAGGAGTGGGGCCGCGACGCTGCGGGCGAGCTGATGCTCGTCGACGTCCTCGGCACCCCCGACGAGGATCGCTGGTGGGACGCCGCGGCGCTGGCGGGCGGCGAGGTCGTGCAGCTCTCGAAGGAGCGCGTGCGCCAGCACTACCGCCAGACCGGCTACAAGGACGCCCTGTACGCTGCGCGCGCGGCGGGGACGCCCGAGCCGCCCATCCCGCCGATGCCCGACGCCCTCGTCCGCGAGGCCCGGGCCCTCTACATCGAGTTGTTTGAACGCATCACCCAGGAGAGCTTCCGATGAAGGGCACGGTCACGGTCCGCCTCAAAGGCGGGGTGTTGGATGTGGAGGGCAAGGCCATCGAGGGCGCGCTCGGGCGCCTGGGCTTTGCGGACGTGGCGGCGGTGCGGGTGGGCAAGGTGTTCGAGGTCACCCTGCCGGACGGCGATCCGGACGCGGCCCGCGCGACCCTGGAGGCCATGGCGGCGCAGCTGCTCGCCAACCCGGTGATGGAGACCTTCGAGGTCGCGCTGGAGCCCAGCTGATGCGCTTCGCGGTGGTGTCGTTCCCCGGGAGCAACTGCGACGACGACTGCGTGCGGGTGGTGCGCGAGGTGCTCGGCGAGTCGGCCCACAAGGTGTGGCACGGCGACGACGACCTGGGCGCCCCTGACGTGGTGCTGCTGCCCGGCGGCTTCTCGTACGGCGACTACCTGCGCTGCGGCGCCATCGCCGCGGGCTCGCCCATCATGGGGGCCGTGCGCCGCTTCGCGGCCGCGGGTGGGCCGATCCTGGGCATCTGCAACGGGTTCCAGATCCTGACCGAGGCCGGGCTGCTGCCCGGGGCGCTGCACCGCAACGCGGGGCTGTCCTTCATCTGCCGCGACCAGCACGTGCGGGTGGCCAGCGACGCCAGCCCCTTCACAGCGGGGCTCAGCGATCGGGTGCTGCGCTTGCCCATCGCCCACCACGACGGCAACTACCACGCCGACGCCGAGACCCTGCGGCGCCTCGAGGGCGAGGGCCAGGTGGTGCTGCGCTACTGCGACGCCGCGGGCGACAGCCACGACGCCGCCAACCCCAACGGCAGCGTGGGGCACATCGCGGGCGTGCGGAACGCGGCCGGCAACGTGGTGGGCATGATGCCGCACCCCGAGCGCTGCGCCGAGCCGCTGCTCGGCAACGAAGACGGGCGCACGCTGTTCGAGGCCGTGCTGCGTCAGGGGAGCGTGTGATGCACCAGCCAACGCCGCCGTACGACGCCCAGACCATCCGCGAGCACGGGCTCACCGCCGAGGAGTACGCCCGCATCGAGGCCACCCTCGGCCGCGCGCCGACCTGGCCCGAGCTGGGCGTGTTCTCGGTGATGTGGAGCGAGCACTGCGCCTACAAGTCGAGCCGCGTGCACCTGCGCCGGCTGCCGACCACCGGGCCCCAGGTCATCCACGGGCCCGGCGAGAACGCGGGGGTCATCGACGCCGGCGACGGCTGGGCGGTGGTCTTCAAGATGGAGAGCCACAACCACCCGTCCTTCATCGAGCCCTACCAGGGGGCCGCGACCGGGGTGGGGGGCATCCTGCGCGACGTCTTCACCATGGGCGCGCGGCCCATCGCGCTGCTGGACGCCCTGCGCTTCGGCCGCGCCGATCACCCCAAGACGCCGCACCTGGTGTCGGGCGTGGTGTCGGGCATCGGCGGCTACGGCAACTGCATCGGCGTGCCCACCGTCGGCGGCGACGTGATGTTCGACGCCAGCTACGACGGCAACATCCTCGTCAACGCCTTCGCCCTGGGCGTGGCCCGGGCCGACCGGCTGTTTTTGGGGGTGGCCGAGGGCGTGGGCAACCCCGTGTTCTACGTGGGCAGCAAGACCGGCCGCGACGGCATCCACGGCGCCACCATGGCCTCGGAGGAGTTCGGCGAGGGCAGCGAAGAGAAGCGCCCCACCGTGCAGGTGGGCGATCCCTTCACCGAGAAGCTGCTCATCGAGGCCTGCCTCGAGGTGATGGCCGAGGACATCCTCGTTGGCATCCAGGACATGGGCGCGGCTGGCCTCACGTCCTCGTCCTGCGAGATGGCCTCGCGGGCGGGCTCTGGCCTGGTGCTGCACCTCGACCAGGTGCCCATGCGCGAGACCGGCATGGTGCCGTATGAGCTCCTGCTCAGCGAGAGCCAGGAGCGCATGCTGATGGTGTGCGCCCGCGGGCAAGAGGCGCGGCTCATCGAGCTTGTGTCCCGCTGGGGCCTGGACGTGTGCCAGGTGGGCGAGGTGACCGACAGCGGCCGCCTGGCCTGTACGTGGCACGGCGAGACGGTGGTGGACCTGCCCATCGCAGCCCTCGTGGACGAGGCCCCGGTGTACGACCGCCCGAGCGCGCCGGGGGCGCCGCCGCCGACCATCGAGCCGGCCACGTGGTCGCCGTGCACCGACCCCGCGGCGGACCTGGTGGCCCTGCTGGCCCGCCCCACCATCGCGAGCAAGCGCTGGATCTACGAGCAGTACGACCACATGGTCCGCACGGGCACGGTGGTCCGGCCGGGGCAGGGGGACGCCGCCGTGGTGCGCCTGCCCGAGACGGCCCGCGGCATCGCGATGTCTGTGGACTGTAGCGGCCGGTTCTGCGCCCTGGACCCCTACGTGGGCGCGGCGCTGGCCGTCGCCGAGGCCGCGCTGAACGTGGCGTGCGTGGGGGCCCGGCCCATGGCCGTCACCGACTGCTTG
>JAUHVS010000638.1 GCA_030424955.1 bacterium
CCCGGCGCCCGCAGCGCGTGCACGCCGTACACCGAGCCGCCGGGCGCCACCGCGGCGGCCACGGTCACCTGCAGGCCGCCGAGCACGGTCTGGCTCGCCAGGTCGTGGGCCACCACGCCCACCCGGTCGCCCCCGCCGAAGTCGCCGCCCTCGAGCACGGTCACGCCACCCCGGGCCCACCCGTCGGCCGGCAGGAACCCGCCGAACACGCCCACGCCGTCCGCGAGCCGCACCGGGCCGGGGTAGCGGCCCTCGGCCACAGCCACGCCGTCGACGTCGGGGCGCTGCGCAGCCGCGTCGATGGCCGCCTGCACGTCGCCCAGGGGCGCGTCGGGGCGGCCGTCGCCGTCGCCGCCGGGGGCGACGAAGAGCAGGCGATCCCAAGTGCCGTCGAGCCCGTCGCAGTCGGCGTCGATGCCAGCAGGGTCGGGGCGGTCGTCGGCGCCCGGCCGCACGAAGCCGTCGTCATCGTCGCAGTCGCCCGCCACCGTGACCCAGTCGGGCCGCGCGGGGCACACCGGGGCGGCCGCGTCGTCGCCGAAGCCGTCGCCGTCGGCGTCGGGCCACGAGGGGTCCAGGCCCTCGTCCACCGCCCCGTCACAGTCCTCGTCGACCCCGTCGCACAGCTCGCCCGCCGGCACGACCTCGCCCCCGCAGGCCCCCCACTCGCCCGCGACGCAGCGGGCCTCGCCGGCCAGGCAGGCGCCCACGCCCTCGGTGCCCGCCGGCCCGGTGTAGCAGCCCCGCACCAGGGCCTCGTCCACGGCCCCGTCGCAGTCGTCGTCCAGGCCGTTGCACACCTCGGGCGCCCCCGGCAGGCGCGCGGGGTCCTGCGGGCCGCAGTCGGTCACGTCGGGCACGCCGTCGCCGTCGTCGTCGGGATCGCAGGCGTCGCCGCGGCCGTCGCCGTCGGTGTCGGTCTGGTCGGGATCGGCGGTGCCCGGGCACACGTCCTGGTCGTCGTCCACGCCGTCGCCGTCGAAGTCCAGGTCCACGCAGTCCGCCACGCCGTCGCCGTCGCTGTCGGGCGAGCCCTCGTCGGTCACGCCGTTGCAGTCGTCATCGGCGCCGTTGCAGATCTCGTCGCGGGGGCCCACCTGGTCGCGGCAGGTGCCCTGCCACACGCCCTCGGTGCAGCGCTGGTGGCCCTCGGCGCAGGCGCCGATCCCGGCCAGCCCCTCGGGGCCGTCCCAGCAGGGCCGGGTGACCTCGTCGACGTCGCCGTCGCAGTCGTCGTCCTGGTTGTTGCAGGCCTCGGGGGCCGGCAGCACCTGCCCGTCGCAGGGACCCCAGGTGCCCGCCATGCAGGTCTCGCGGCCGGCCCGGCACAGGCCGAAGCCCAGCGTGCCCCCCGGCCCCTGCCAGCACTGGCGGCTGATCTGCTCGTCCACCTGGCCGTCGCAGTCGTTGTCGAGGCCGTCGCAGATCTCGTCGCCCGTCGCCGTACAGGCGCGGGCGGCGTCGGCCTCGACGCTGGCGTCCACCGCGGGCGCGGCGTCCGGGCGGCCCTGGTCGGGCGCCCCCCGGTCCGCGGCGGGCCCGGCGTCTGCGGGGGCAGCCCCGTCCGGCATCGCGTCGCTCAGGCTGATCCCGCGGTCGGCCGCCGGCGGGGGGAAGTCGGCGTCGCACGCCGCGAGCGCCAGGGGCAGCAAGACACACACAGCACGGCGCACGGTGACCTCCACGGGTGGTGAGAGTGTCGTCGTACGGTGGGGACCCGCCCTCAAGCAAGGCTCGCGGTCGCTGAGCGCGCGCGGTGGACGCCAGGCGCCGCTCAGCTGTCCTCGAGGGCGTCGAGCTCGGCCAGCGCTGCCGCCGTCAGCCGCAGGTGCTCGGCCTGCGCGCGCACCTTCGCGAGCTGGTCGCTGCGCCGGGCGGCCACGTACAGCCCCGCCCCCTCCAGCAGCCGCAGCACCTCACCCTCCACGTCGGCCAGGGCCGCCTCTGCCGAGCGCAGGGCCTCGATCAGGCTGGGGGTCTCGGGCAGGCCGCGGAGCTGGTGCACGATGCCCACCTGCTGGGCCACCACCCGCAGGGCCAGGGCCGACGACGCCTGCAGCGCCAGGGCGTCGTCCACCAGGTCGGGCGCGGTCAGGGTGGCCGTCGACAGATCCACCAGCTTCTGGTGGGTGTCCATGGCGGCGTCCACCCGCTGGCGCAGGTCCTTGGGCAAGGCCTCGGGCAGCGCGGCGAGGGCGCTGGTGGTGTCGGCGTCGAACCCGAAGTCCCGGGCCAGCGCGCGGCGGGCCTTGATGTAGCCCGGCACGAAGGCCACGAAGGCCACCGCCACCGCCGGCAGCAGCTGCCACCAGGGGTACCAGCGCAGGCCGATCACCCCGCCGCCGATGAAGGCCGTGCCCAGGCCGATGAACCCCGACCACTTCGGGCCCACCGAGTCTTCGATGACGCCGCCCACGAAGGCGCCGGCGAGCAAGAACGAGACGCTCGACAGCAGCGCGACCCCGGCGGCGCCCCACACGCTCGTGTCGGGAGCGAAGCCGTGGATCACCCCCCACAGCAGCCCCAGCAGCAGCGCGGCGGCGGCGCCGGAGTCCAGCGCGGGATCGGTCTCGCGCTTCGCCTTGCGGGCCTTGTGCAGCCGCCCCAGCGTGGCCTTGCCCTTGCCGTCGCCCTGCTTGCTCATGCCGGCCCCTCCGCCGGGCGCAGCCGCACCGGCACCCACTTGCTCGCGGGCGTGTGGCTCCGCTTCGCCTTGTGCTGCAGCGGCACCAGCACGTTGGCCTCGGGGAAGTAGGTGGCGCAGCTGCCCGGGGGGATGTCGTAGGCCACCAGCACGAAGCCCCGGGCGATCCGCGCGCCGCCGTCGTGGCTGCCCACCAGATCCACCCGCTGACCGGGCGCCAGCCCCAGCCGCTGCAGGTCATCGGCGTTCGCAAACACCACCCGGCGCCCCGCCTTGATGCCCCGGTAGCGGTCGTCCAGCCCATAGATGGTGGTGTTGTACTGGTCGTGGCTGCGCAGGGTCATCATCACCAGCTCGTCGTCGGCCAGCGGGCGCTCGGGCACCGCGTGCACCTTGAACCGGGCCTTGCCGCTCGGGGTGGCGAACCGCCCCTCCCGCGCCGGGTTGGGCAGGTAGAAGCCGCCCCGCTGGCGCACCCGCCGGTTGTAGTCCTCGAAGCCGGGCACCACCGCCTCGATGAGCGCCCGCACCTGGTCGTAATCGGCGACGGTGGCCTGCCAGTCGATGGGATCCTGGGCGCCCAGCAGGGCGCTGGCCACCCCCGCGACGATGGCGGGCTCGCTGCGCAGCGCGGCGCTCGCGGGCGGCAGGCGGCCGCGGCTCTGGTGCACCACCCCCATCGAGTTCTCGACCGACACGAGCTGCGGCCCGCCCGCCTGCACGTCGGCCTCGGTGCGGCCGAGGCACGGCAGGATCAGCGCCGTCTCGCCGCACACCAGGTGCGACCGGTTGAGCTTGGTGCTCACCTGCACCGTCAGCCGGCAGCGGCGCAGCGCCTCGGCGGTGACGGCGGTGTCGGGGGTGGCGCTCAGGAAGTTGCCGCCGAGCGCGAAGAACACCGCCCCAGGCTGCGCGTGCATGCGCTCGATGGCGGCCACCACGTCGGCGCCGTGGGCCCGCGGCGGCGCGAAGCCGAACCGCGCCTCCAGGGCGTCCAGGAAGGCCGCGCCGGGCCGCTCCCAGATGCCCATCGTGCGGTCGCCCTGCACGTTGCTGTGGCCGCGCACGGGGCACGCGCCGGCGCCGGGCTTGCCGATGGCCCCGCGCATCAGCAGCAGGTTGCTGCACGCCTGCACGTTGGCCACGCCGTTGACGTGCTGGGTCAGGCCCATGGCCCAACACACGATCATGCGGTCGGTGCGCGCGCAGGCCTCG
>JAUHVS010000639.1 GCA_030424955.1 bacterium
ACAGCGGGGCGTCAGGCGGGCAGTCGGCGTCTTCCCGGCAGCCCTCGGCCGGCACGCACTGGCCGTCGAGGCACACAGGGGCGTCCGGCGGGCAGTCGGCGTCTTCCCGGCAGCCCTCGGCCGGCACGCACTGGCCGTCGAGGCAGACGGGGGCGCCGGGCGGGCAGTCGCGGTCGGCCTCGCAGCCCGGGGCGGGTCGGCAGACGCCGGCCTCGCAGCTGGGCCGCGCGGCGGGACACTCGGCGTCCTGGGCGCACTCGGGCGGCACGACGCACTGGCCCGCCTCGCAGCGCTGGCCGGCGGCGCAGTCGCGGCTGCTGTCGCAGTCGGGGCGCAGCACGCACAGCCCGGCCCGGCAGACCCGGCCGGGGCCGCAGGTGGCGTCGCGCTCACAGTCGATGGGGCGGAACCGGCAGGCCTCGCCGGGGGCCGGGCAGATCAGATCCTGCGGGCAGTCGCCGTCGTCGCGGCAGGTCTCGGGCGGCACCTTGCACACCTGGCGCAGGCGGTCGCAGACCTCGCCGTCGGGGCAGTCGCTGTCCACCAGGCAGGGGCCTTGGGGCCCAAGCACGCGGAAGCCGAACACGCCCTCGGCGGGCGCGCGGGCCGTGCCCCCGGGCCCCCGGGCGGTGAGCCAGAGCTGCACGTCGCTGCCCCGCGGGGCCCCCGGGATGTCGCCGATCCACAGGCCGTCGCCCTTGCGCTGGAGCGCGACCTCGGTGGGCTCCCCCCCCACCCGCTGCCAGGTCAGCGTGGCGCCGTCGATGCGCCCCTGGGTGAGCGCCGTGACCCGATAGGGGCCCACGGCGTCGGGGGTGTCGGCGGGGGGCCGCACCTCCAGCAGGCGCGGGGCGTCGGCGTCGCAGCCGGCCAGCGCGCCGGCCGCGAGGCTCGCGAAGAGCCAGAGCACCGCGGTCAGCGCCGGGTGCACGGCGCGCTCAAGGGGGGCCTGGGCCATGGACGCTCCTCGTGGCGGTCACTTGACGGCTGTAGCACCCCCCGTCCGGCGTGGGCAAACCTCACTGCAGGGGTGGGCGGTGGTGGGGGCTGTGCGCCGCCCGCCGGCTGTGCTACCCCGGCGCCTGTCACCCCATGCCGCTGCCCCTCGCGCGCGGCCCGGCGTCCCCCGCCCAGCGGGCGCGTCGGCTGCGCCCGGCCCACCCCCGGAGGTCCGCCCGTGCCCATCGTCGATCCCAAGACCGTCTACTTCTGCGTCGATCTCGAAGCCAGCGGGCCGGTGCCCGGCCTGTTCAACATGGTCAGCGTCGGGGGCGTCGAGGTGCGCTTCGACGGCACGCGCCACGTGCAGGGCGAGCGCTTCTACTACGAGATCGCGCCGGACTTTCCGGGCTTCGATCCCCACGCCCAGTCCATCCACGGGCTCACCGAGGCGCACCTGGTCGCCAACGGGCGGCCCGCCCGCGAGGTGCTGGCGGCCATCCGCGACTTCGTGGCCGCCCGCGTGGGGCCCGGCGAGCGGCCGCTCTTCGTCGGCCACAACGCGCCCTTCGACTGGATGTTCGTGGCCTGGTACTTCGCCTGGGCCGAGCTGCCCAACCCCTTTGGCTACAACGCCCTCGACACCAAGGCGCTGATGATGGGGCGCACCGCGCTGCCCTGGAAGCAGTGCAACAAGGAGCGGCTGCTCGAGGTCTACCCGCAGCTCACCGCGCCCGCGCCCGACAGGGTGCACAACGCGCTCGCGGACGCTGAGTTCCAGGCCGACATCCTCATCGCCCTGCTGGACGCCTGAGCCCCGCGGGCGCAGGCCCTGCGGCGCCCGGCCCCCGGATCCGCCCGCGCCGGACGGGGCGCTGGCCCCTGCGGCGCGCCGGCTGCGCTCGGTTTATCGGCGCGACTTGCCGAAACCCCCTGCCATCGACCACCGTCCAAGACAGGTGGACCGCCGCGTGTCCCGTGGAGCCACCTGGAGGCCGCCTATGTTTCGCACCGCCTGGACCATCGCCCGCTTCAAGGGGGTCCCGGTGCGGCTCCACGTCTCGCTGCTGCTCATCGTGCCCGTCATCGCCCTGAGCGTCGCCGGGCGGGATCTGCCGACCCTGTTGGCGCGCTGGGGCGTCGCCCCGCAGGCCCTGCGCCTGGGGCCGGTGGCCTTCGGGCTGCTGATGGCCCTGGCGCTGCTCGTCGCGGTGACCCTGCACGAGCTCGGGCACGCGGTGGTGGCCCTCCGGCAGGGGGCGCGGGTCAAGGGCATCACCCTGATGGTGCTGGGCGGCGTGACCGAGATCGAGCACGAGGACGCGCGGCCGGGGCAGGAGCTGGCGATGGCCTTCGCGGGCCCCGCCGTGAACCTGGTGCTCTTCGGCCTGGCGTGGGCCGTCGCCCGCGCGCCCGGCCTGCCCCTCGACGCCTACGTCTTCTTGCAGATGTTCGGGGTGCTCAACCTGTTCCTGGCGGGCTTCAACCTGATCCCGGCCTTCCCGCTGGACGGCGGCCGCATGCTGCGCGCCGCCCTGCGCTGGCGCATGGGCCGCGCCGCCGCTACCCAGCGCGCGGCCACCATCGCCCGGGTGCTGGCCATCGCGGGCGGGCTGCTGGGCCTCATGCACGGCATGCCCATGCTCAGCCTGGTGGCGCTGCTGGTCTTCATGGCCGCGGGCGGCGAGGCCGCCCGGGTCACCCTGGGGCCGCAGCTGTCGGGCCTGAAGGCGCTGCAGGCCATGAGCACCCAGCTGGTGAACGTGTACCCGCACACCGAGCTGGCGGGGGTCGCGCGGCACCTGCTGATGAGCGGCGCGACGGCCGCCGTCGTGCGCCGCCCTGGCGAGATCCTGGGCGTGCTGCTGCCCAACGATCTGCGCGGCGAGCCCCCCAACCGGCTGGCCGGCAGCCTGCTCGAGGGGCCCCCCCTGCAGGTGGACGACACGGCGGATCTGGCCGACGTGGTCGAGGCCATCCAGCGCCAGCGCCGGCCCGCCATGGTGTTCGATGAGCGCAACGCCCTGGTGGGGGTCGTGACCCTGGACCTGCTGCGCCGGGCGGCGGATCTGCGGCGGCTGACCGAGGGCCTGCAGGCCGCAGCGGATCGGCTCGAAGGCGGCCCGGTCGATCCCCGCTGACCCCGCCGCGCCGCGTCCCTGACCCCAGCAGCGCCCAGCGCCGTTGAACCCAGCGCCTGATCGCGTATCGTGACGGCCTTGGCGAGCCGGCAGGGGGTACACGATGGCAGTCCTGGAAGTCACCCGTGAGGGCGCGGTCGCGATCCTCACGCTGAACCGACCGAACAAGCTCAACGCCATGGGGCCGGCCTTCTGGGCCGAGCTGGTGCCGGCCGTCGAGGCCATCGACGCCGATCTCGAGGTGCGCGCCCTGGTGGTGCGAGGCGCCGGCCGCGCCTTCACCGCGGGGCTCGATCTGATGGGCATCCTGCCGACGCTGCCCATCGATCCGGGCAAGGGCCCCGACGGCAGCCGGCAGGCGCGGCTCCAGCGCCAGATCCGCGACATGCAGCGCTGCATGACCGCCTTCGCCCGCTGCCGCGTGCCGGTCATCGCCGCGGTGCACGGGCCGTGCATCGGCGCGGGCGTCGATCTCATCACCGCCTGCGATGTGCGCTTCGCGAGCGCCGACGCCGTGTTCTCGGTGCGCGAGACCAAGATCGCCATCGTGGCGGACCTGGGCACCCTGCAGCGGCTGCCCGCCATCGTCGGCCCCGGGCGGGCCCGCGAGCTGGTGTTCACGGGCCGCGACTTCGACGCCGCCGAGGCCGAGCGCATCGGGCTCATCAACGCCGTGCTCCCCGACGCCGACGCCTGCTTCGCCCACGCGCTGTCGGTGGCCCAGGAGATCGCCGCCAACCCGCCGCTGACCGTGCAGGGCGCCAAGCACGTCAT
>JAUHVS010000640.1 GCA_030424955.1 bacterium
GAGCTCGACGTCGCCGACGCCGTCGGGGATCTGAGCGCCGATCGCACCGTCCGCGTGGGCCGCGGCTACCGGGCCTTCCCCGTCGGCGCCGACGCCTTCCTGGTGGCCCGCTGGCGGGGCCACGACCCCCGCAAGCTGATCTACGTCATCAGCGGGCTGCTGGTGCTGCTCGCCCTGATCTCGTGGCCCCGCGCCCGGCGCATCTCGCAGCCGCTGGAGACGATCATGGGCACCATCGATCGGGTGAGCGGGGGCGCCTTCGACGCGCGCATCGGGCCGCTGAGGGCCCCGACGGATGTGCGCCGGCTGGGCGGCGCCCTCGACGAGATGCTCGACGCCCTGGCCCGCCTGCGGGCCCACGAGAAGGCGCTGCTCGCCGACATCAGCCACGAGCTGCGCACCCCCATGGCGCGCATCCGGGTGGGCCTGGAGTGGGCGGCCGAGGAGGGCACCCTGCCCGAGCCCCTGCAGGGCCTGGGCGACGATCTCGCCGAGCTCGAGACCCTGGTGGACGACGTGCTGATCTCGGCGCGCCTGGATCCGCAGCAGGGCGCGCCCGTGGTGAACGCCGCGCCGGCCGATCTGGCGGACTTCGTGGCGGCCGCCGCCGCGCGCTTCGCCCAGCGCCACCCCGGCCGGACGCTGGCGGTGCCCGGCGGGCTGGACGCGCTGCTGTGCGTGGACGGCCGGCTGGCCCACCGGGTGCTCGACAACCTGCTCGACAACGCCGGGCGCTACACCGACGGCCCGGTGGCCGTGGCGGTCACGCTGGACCCCCACCGCGCCACCTTCGAGGTGCGCGATCACGGCCCCGGGGTCGAGCCCCACGAGCTGCCGCACCTCTTCGACGCCTTCTGGCGCGCGGAGCGCAGCCGCAGCAAGGCGTCGGGGGGCGTGGGCCTGGGCCTGACCCTGTGCCAGCGCATCGTCAGCGCCCACGGCGGCGAGATCACGGCGCGCCTGGCCCCCGAGGGCGGGCTCATCGTGCGCTTCACCCTGCCCCTGGTGCCCCCGGAGGGCGCCGCCTGATCGCCGGCTCGATGGCGTGCTTGGTCGCCTGATCCCGTCGGGGCTGTCGGCCAGCCACAGGCCCCGGGCGCACCCGCCTGCGCTCACCAGCCCGCGCTCACTGGCCCGCCGCGCTCACCCCGGCCGCCCGCAGCGCCCGCCGCACCTCGGCCACCGCCGCCGCCACCTCGGGCAGGGCCTGCCCCCCGTGGCGGGCCAGGCGCCGCCAGCTCTTGAGGCTCGACTTGCTCTGGCCGAAGGGCCCGCCCAGCAGCCGGCTGAGCCGATCCGGATCGACCCCAACCACAAAGGCCGCCTGTACCGCCGCCCCCACCTCGCTGGGCACCAGCGCCGCCTCGGTGGCGAGCCGCCAGGCGGCCACGAGCGCCTCGGGGGCGAAGTGCGGCAGCGTGGGATCCACCAGCGCCTGGACCTGCTCGGCGAAGGCCGCCGCCGGCGTGAGCTGCCGCAGCGGCGCCGTGGGCCCCATCAGGGCGGGGAACGGCGCGCGCTGGGTCGCCTGCGCCGGGCCCACCACCACCTCCACGTGCACCGCGTCGGCCTCGGCGAAGCGCGCCGCCAGCCGGGCGTGGAAGGTGGGCCGCGGCGTGTGCGGCACGGGATCCAGCGTCATCACCTGCGGATCGAAGCGCACGGCGTCGGGCGCGGGCGTCGCCGCCGCCGCCTGCAGCGCGCCCCACACGTGATCGGCGGGGCCATGGAACGCGAGGGACACCGTCGCCACCGGCTGCGCGGGCGCGGGGGTCGCGAGGGTGCGCCGCAACAGCTCGCCGCGCAGCGCGAAGGCCTGCCCGTCCTCACTGGCCGCGAGCCGCCGCAGCAGCCCCTCGGCGGCGTGCAGGCGATCGATGGCGGGCAGCGGGTGCGCCTGCGCGGTGGCGAAGGCCCGCAGCTGCCGGCGCACGAGGGTGAAGTCGCCGGTCACGCGCGCCGCCCGCTCTGGCCGGTCATCACCGCCGAGCCGATCAGGTGGGCGAGCCGCAGCGCCTCGGGCACGTGGCCGCGATCGGTGAGCAGCGCCAGCGCGGGCCCCACCTCGGCCGGATCGGCGCCGGCCACCTGGAACACGAAGGGATCGTGGGTGTGGATGGGCCCCGCAGCCGCCACCAGCGCCCGGCGCCGCGCGGCGTCCGAGAAGCCCCCCAGCGCCTGGTCGACCGCGACCAGATCAGGCGGGCGGCGCATCACGGCGATCACCGGGCGCTCGAGGGCGGCGGCCAGGCCGGGCAGATCCACCAGGTTGAAGCCGCCCACCGCCAGCCCATCCAGCAGCACGGCGTGCACCTGCGCGTGGAACTTGCTCTCGCGCACCAGGGCCGTGATGGCGGCGGTGGCGTCGTCGCCGTCCACCGTGGCCTCGCCCCACAGCAGCCCCTCGAAGCGGGTGCCGGCGCACACGACCCCGGCCAGCGCCACGGGGGCCCCCGCGCGGTGGGTGAAGGGCGCGTCGTCGAAGCCGATGATCCGGGCCGGCCGGCCCGCGCGTGTCAGCGCCCCGAGCGGCTGCACTCAGCGGGTCCGGGCGGCGGGGATGAAGGCCAACAGCTGCTCGCGCAGCCAGGCGATCTCGCTGCCGACGCAGGTGGCGATGCCCAGGTCCCGGGCGCGGCGGCGGTGGGCGTCGCCCAGGGGCTTGTAGCTGACGATCATCGCCCGGGCGTGCAGCCCGCCCAGCAGGTCGCGCAGGGTGTCGATCTTGTAGACCACCTCAGCGCCCTCGCCCCGGTCGAAGTGCTTGGTCTTGGCCTCGAACAGGTACATGGCGTTGTCGGCGAGGCAGGCCACGTCCAGCTCATTGCTCACCGAGCGATCCCCCTCCTCGCGGGCGATCTCGACGCCGCGGGCGAGATCCTGGATGGGGCGCTCACCCTTGAGGCCCCACAGCACGCCGAACACGTGCTGCTCCAGCCAGCCGCCCTGGGCGAAGAAGCGCGCGTCCTCGTCGAGGAAGTGCAGCCGGTCGCCCACCGGCTTGAGCACGCCCGCCTCGGCGAAGTGGTGCACCAGCTCGCCGAAGTGGCTGGGGACGTTGCCGGCGCTGCGGCTCTTGAGGCTGCCCCGGGCGGTGCCCGCCAGGTAGTTCAGGGTGCCCAGCGCCTGCTCGAAGCGCGCCACGTGGGTGATGAGCGTCTGGGTCAGCGTGCGGTAGGCCTTGGGCACGCTGTCGCTGCCGGCCACCGCCTCCAGCGTGGCCCCGTGGGCGGCCAGGAAAATCCGGATGTCCATGACGTCCGCCAGCGGGTGGTCGTGGGCCCCCTCGGGGTGGTGCAGCCAGATCACCGAGTCCGCGACGGGGTGCACATAGAACACCGGCCGGTCGGCCGCCCGGAACACGTCGAAGGCCGCGATGGCCATGGGCTTCGTGCCGCCGCTGGCGTTGAGCACCAGCCCGTCCTGCGCGCGGGCCGCGAGCCCCTGCGCGAGCCGCGCGCGCACCTGGGCGATGTCCCAGGCGTCGCGGATGGGCCAGCGGGTGACCCGGATGCCGCGGGGGCGCAGCACCCGCTCGATCCAGCCGGCGTGGGCGCCCATCTGGGGCGACACCACCAGCACCACCTCGTCGGGCTGCAGCATGGGGTCGAGCGCGGGCGTCAGCACCCGCACCGGATCATCGCCGACCAGGCAGACGTGGACCGCCCCGGGCCGCATCAGCGGGCCCGCCGGCGCCGCACGGCGCCGACCAGGGCCAGCGCGGCGCGCGCCAGGACCGGGCCGTCGTAATCGCCGGCGGCCAGCAGGATCACCGCGGGGGCGGCGGCGGCGGCGGCCAGCGCGGCGGCCAGCGTGGCGACGGGCGCGTCGGCCGAGCCGTCGCCGCCC
>JAUHVS010000641.1 GCA_030424955.1 bacterium
GGCGGCGCGGGCGGCGGCGCGGGCGGCGCGGGCGGCGGCGCCTGCACCCCCAACTGCACCGACAAGGCCTGCGGCGGCGACGGCTGTGGCGGCGTCTGCGGCACCTGTGAGGACGGCCTGCGCTGCATCGAGGGCGCCTGCTCCGACGCCGAGTGCCCCGCTGGCACCATCGACTGCGGCGGCGTCTGCACCGAGGTGCTCAGCGACGCCGCCAACTGCGGCAACTGCGGCAACGCCTGCCCGATGGTCGAGGGCCTCATCGCCGAGTGCGCCGAGGCGCAGTGCTACGCCACCTGCCCGGCCACCCGCGGCACCGCCACCAACATCGACCTGACCACCGACGTCGAGAACTGCGGCAGCTGCGGCAACGCCTGCCCCTCCATCGGCGGCGAGCCCCCGGCCTGCAACGACGGCGTCTGCGCCGATCCCTGCCAGGCCCAGGGCCTCGTGGGCTGCGGCGAGGCCTGCGTCGACACCCAGTTCGACGCCTTCAACTGCGGCGGCTGCGGCAACGTGTGCCCCACCGCCGAGGGCGGCGTCCCGGTGTGTGAGGGGGGCCAGTGCGGCGACCCCTGCCAGGGCCTGGCGCAGTGCGGCAACGCCTGCATCGACACCGACCGCGACGACAACAACTGCGGCGCCTGCGGCGCCCGCTGCACCGACGGCCAGAGCTGCAACGGCGGCATCTGCGCGTGCCCCGATGGCGCCGTCGACCTGGACGCCGACGTCGAGAACTGCGGCGCCTGTGGCAACGCCTGCCCCGAGGTCGCCGGCGGCGAGCGCGCCTGCAACGCGGGCCGCTGCGTCGACGCCTGCGGCGGCGCGCTCAACCAGTGCGGCGACAGCTGCGTGAACCTGAGCGAGGACGCCAACAACTGCGGCGCCTGCGGCACCCGCTGCGGCGACTTCCAGGCCCGCGACCTGCCCGTCCGCAGCCCGCTTGAAGAGACCGGCGGCACCGTGGAGCGCCTCGACTGCACCGACGGCACCTGCCTGTTCGCGACCGCGCGCGAGTACCGCTTCCCCAACAGCGGCGGCGTCATCATGAGCTGCAGCATGCAGTGCGCCGAGGCCGGCATGAACGTCATCGCCGCGCCGGTGCCCTTCGACACCTGCCCGCCCAGCGAGGTGCCCTTGGGCCAGGCCGGCGTGGGCTGCGCGGTGTTCCGGGGCGTCAACGACGCCACGGCCCGCGCCTACGGGGCCGACGATCCGGTCTTGCCGCGGGAGGGCTTCGCGGGCGCCAACCGCACGCTGCTGACCTGCCTGTGCGAGGGCACCGCGCCGCTGCTCGACGCGCCGAGCCCCGGCGGCACCGTGCCCGCGCCCGGCAACTACCAGTACGAGATGTCCGACCGCGAGTACCTGATCATCGAGATCACCGCGACCGGCAACGAGGTGTACTTCGAGCCCAGCGAGAGCGGCTATGTGGAGCTCTACAGCGCCAACTGGGTGCGGCTCGAGTCGGTGCAGGAGCTCAACTTCCGGCCGGCGCTCATCGCCCCCGTGAACCCGGGCGAGACCTACTACATCCTCTACAAGAAGTTCCCGGAGTTCGGTGAGCTGGTGACCTTCGCCATCGACTTCTGATGGCCCGGGCGGCCCGGCCGCCCCGCCTCAGCCCACCCCTGGCCAGCGCGCCGCAGCCCAGCCCGCCTCAGCCCAGCCCGCCCTTCTCGCCCGGCCGCCGCTCAGGCGGGCCGCTTGCGGGCCCGATCGTCCAGCCACTGCATCGCCGCCGGCAGGAACACCAGGGTCGTCGCCAGGGCGCACACCATCCCGATCACCGTCAGCAGCCCCAGGCTCTCGAGCCCGCGGTGGTTGGCCGTCATCAGGCTCGCGAAGCCGATGGTGGTGGTCAGCGTCGTGAGCACCGCCGACATGCCCGTCGTCTTCACGACGTAGCGCGCGCTGTCGCGGCCCAGCTCCTTGTAGCGGTGGTACAGGTGCACGCCGTCGTCGACGCCCATGCCGATCACCGTGGGCAGCATCAGCATGTTGAAGAAGTTCAGCTTGATCTCCCACAGCGCCATGATGCCCAGGGTCAGCCCCAGGCCCAGCCCCAGGGGCATGAAGATCATCAGCACCTGACCCAGCCGCCGCTCGTACAGCCCCAGCAACAGCAGCACCGTGGCCAGCGCGGCGCCGGTGATGATCGGCCCGTCGGTCTTCATGGCGATGATGACGTCGGCCCAGATCATCGGCTTGCCCGACACCACGGGCGGCGTGCCGTCCGCGCCCCGCAGCGACAGCATCGTCTCGCGGAAGCCCATGGCCACCTCGCCGTCGCTGATGCTGCCGCGCGGGCTGACGAAGATGAACTCCCCCAGCCGCCCGCCGCGGTCCGAGAACTTGGCCTTCACCCAGTCGGGCAGCGCCTCGGCGGTGAACTCCTCGGGCTCACAGTGGGTGAGCAGCTCATCGGCGCCGTCGCGGGGATCGCCCTCGAAGAGCTTCACCTTGCGCTTCAGCTTGCGGCAGATCTTCTTCACCCAGCGGATCTTCTCGGCCTGCTGGCTCGGCACCAGGCTGAACAGCGACTGGTAGCTCTTGATGATGGGGTCGTGCTTGTTGGGCGACGTCTGCTCGCGCTCCTCGAGCTGCTGATAGATCAGCCGGGCGTCCTCGGCCGAGTTGGTGAAGATCACCGCCGGCGAGGTGGCCTGGGTGGTGCCGTACTGGATGCGATGGTGCTCGGCCTTCTCGGCCTTCTCCCGCGCGCCCAGGTTGTTGAAGTTCAGCTCCAGATCGATGGACGGCGCCATGGCGTAGCCGCCGATGGCGAAGATCACCCCCACCGCCAGCGTGACCGGCCCCATCGGGAACCGCTTGCGGTGGATCTCGCCGTCGTCATCGCGGGCGACGCTGTAGCCCAGCAGCCGCAGCGGGATCAGCCGCTCGATGGCGAACAGGGTCGCCGGCAGCACCACCATCACCGCGAACAGGCTGAGCACCACGCCCACGGACGCGATGCCCCCGAACTGGCTGAAGCCGCGGAAGTCCGCCAGCGTGAGCGACAGGAAGGCCAGGCTGGTGGTGGAGCCCGCCAGCAGGCTCGCGGCCCCCACCGTGCGGGTGGTGGTGACCATCGCCGCCAGATCGTCCTGGCCCGCCGCGCGCTCCTCGCGCCAGCGCCCGTAGTAGTGGATCCCGAAGTCGATCCCCAGGCCCAGCAGCACCGCGAAGATGAAGGCCGTGATCAGGTTCAGATAGCCCACGGTCACCGACACGAAGCCGATGGTCCACGCGATGCCCACCACCAGCGGCAGCATCACCGCCGCGAAGGCGCGCACGCTGCGGAAGAACACCATCACCACCAGCGCCAGCAGGCCGAAGCTGATGCCGGCCGACGACAGCATGTCGTTCTGGACCGACTTCACCTGCTCCAGCGCGTTGCGGTAGCCGCCGCCCAGGTCGACGCGGGTCACCACGCCGTCGGGGCCGATGGGGCCCAGCTCGGCCTCCACCACCTCGCGCACCACGCGCTCGGTCTCGGCCATGATCTCGCGGCAGAAGTCGATGTTGCCCGAGCCCTTGGTGGGGAACACCTTGAGGCCCAGGGTGGTGTAGTCGCGGTTGTAGAAGAACTCGCGGTAGTCGCCGCTCTTGCGCCGGAAGGTGCGCCCCAGATCGCTCAGCCCGTCGTCGTGCTCCCACTCGCCCCACACGAAGGTGCGCTCGGGCTCCGCGGCCTCGGCGGCGGCGCCCTCGGCGGGCTCGTCGTCGTCGAAGAGCTGCAGCTCATCCTTCACGGCGTCGCGGATGGCGTCGGTCAGCTCGCGGTAGTAGTCCTCGAGCTCGGGCAGCGTGGGGAAGATGGTCAGCGCGTTGCGCTGCAGCATGTCGACG
>JAUHVS010000642.1 GCA_030424955.1 bacterium
CAGCCGCACCCACGTGGACGCCGGCAACTTTGGCGGCGTGCTCGACATGGTGTGGGCCACCGGCGACCGCAACTTCGATGACGACAGCCAGAACGCCTTCAAGGCCGATCCCAACTTCGAGCTGGGGCTGATCGCCTTCCGCCACGTGCTCGCGGCCCAGACCGCGCGGGCCCCCGCCCGGGCGGGCGACCTGGACCTGGTGGGCCGGCCCAACCCCGACCTCGACCGCTTCCCCACCCGCGGCGCGGTCAGCAACACGCTGGCCTTCTTCCCCCGCGGCTGGCTGCGGCCCATCGACGGCCTCGAGATCTACGCCGGCCCGCTGTTCGCCTTCGCCGAGGTGGAGCTCGCCGATCCGCGCAACAGCCGCCTGGCCGGCGGATCGCCCCGCAACGCGGTGGACGGCGCCCCCGGCACCTACCTGGGCACCGAGCTCGACGTGGGCGTGCGCTACCGCATGCTGCTGGCGGGCACCGAGCTGATGGTGGGCCTCGAGGGCGGGGTCTTCCTGCCCGGCGACGCCCTCGACGACGCCAACGGCGCCAGCGCCGACGCGCTGTCGGGCGCCCGCGCCATGATCCGCTACCGGCTGTGAGGAGGATGACCATGAAGACGCTGCGCACGACCGTGGCGGCCTCGCCGGCCGCCCTGCTGCTCTCCGCCGGCCTGCTGTCCCTCGCGGGCTGCTTCAGTGAGGCCCCCGAAGGTCTGGCCCCCGCCCCCGCGGCGCGGACCACGGTCAAGATGGACTTCCTGCACCGGCCCCTGCCCGAGATCCCGCTGCCCAACGACCTCGCCACCGTGCCCGACGCCACGTCGGCCACCGGCCGGCGGATCAACGCCTCGATGATCGCCCCCACGGGGCTCGAGCGCGAGGTGCGCGCCCTCATCGACCAGCTGGACGGCTGGGGGGCCAACCAGCCCATCACCATCCCGTTCACCGGCGCGCTCGACGTCAACAGCCTGCTGGCCGCCCACCGCGACCCGCGCTACGGCTTCGAGGACGACTGCGTCTACCTGATCGACATCGACCCGAACTCCAAGGAGTACGGCACCTTGCGCGCGCTGGACGTGGGCGAGGGCAACTACCCCGCCGCCCTGGAGCGCTTCGAGTACTGGGACAACGATCCCCGCGCGTGGACCCTGTCGATCTTCTTCGATGAGGCCGACGAGGACACCAACCGCAACGGCGTGCTCGATCCGGGCGAGGATCTCAACGGCAACGGCCAGCTCGACGACGGCGAGGACCTCGACGGCGACGGCGTGCTCGATCCCCCCGAGGACACCGACGCCGACGGCCACCTGGACGTGCCGGACTACCTGCCCGGCCAGCGCCCGGCCCGCGACGATCTGGCGGCCCGCTCGGACGCGCTGATGACCTTCTACGAGAAGGAGACCAACACCCTCATCGTGCGGCCCATGGAGCCCCTGCGGGAGCGCACCACCTACGCGGTCGTGGTCACCCGGCGCCTGCTCGACGCCGGCGGCCAGCCGGTGGGCTCGCCCTTCGAGGGCATCAACCACACCGCCCAGAACAAGGCCCTCGCGCCCCTGGCCTCCCTGCTGCCCAGCGGCACGGCCCTGAGCGATGTGGCCTTCGCCTTCACCTTCACCACCCAGTCGCTGCAGAGCCACTGGGTGGCCGTGCGCGAGGGCCTGTACGGCTACGGCGTGCAGAAGCACCTGGCCGAGGAGTTCCCGGCCCAGCTCAACGGCCTGGAGCCCCTGCGCGACCCCGATCACCCGAAGTTCGAGGGCGTCGACAACGTCTACATCCTGCGCAGCGAGGAGTTCATCGACGCCTTCGCGCTGCTGAGCCAGCAGCTGCAGGGCCAGGACGAGGGCAGCCTGGAGTTCGACGACCTGCTCAACAGCCACCGCTACATCGACTACCACGTCATCGGCCGCTACAACTCGCCGCAGCTCTTCGACCGCTTCGGCGACGAAGACGCCAGCGCGTGCCCGAGCGCGTGCACCGCCGCCACCGACACCTGCGACATGGGCGATCTCGACTGCGCCGCGGCGTGCGGCGACGGGCAGCCCGAGGGCTACGTGGCCTGCCTGTCGGCCGCCCCGAGCTGCGCCGAGGCCCGCCGCTGCGTGGCGCTGGGCGCCGATCCCGAGCGCCACGCCGGGCTGCGCCCCTGGCTGCCCCTGAACCAGCAGAGCTGGCCCGTCGACCTCGACCGCGTGCCCGCCAAGGCCCGCGCCGAGGAGGTGCGCTTCTGGCTGACCATCCCCCGCAAGGAGGTCAGCGTGCGCAAGGACGGCAAGATGCCGCCCATCGTCATCGTGGGCCACGGCTACACCAGCAACCGCTTCGAGATGGCCCAGTTCGGCGGCTTCTTCGCCCGCCACGGCATGGCCGCGATGGCCATCGACTGCGTCAGCCACGGCCTGGGCATCAGCCCCGACGAGGAGCGGCTGGGCCGCACCCTGCTGGGCGCCTTCGGGCTGGAGCAGTTCGGCGAGGCCCTGCTGCAGGACCGCGCCGTGGACCAGAACCGCGACGGCGGCAAGGACAGCGCCGCCGACTTCTGGACCGCCTACATCTTCCACACCCGCGACGTCGTGCGGCAGTGCGCGCTGGACTACACCCAGCTCATCCGCATCGTGAAGAGCTTCGACGGCGAGCGCCGCTGGGCCTTTGACGTCAACGGCGACGGCGAGAACGAGCTGGCGGGCGACTTCGACGCCGACGGCCAGGTCGACATCGGCGTCGACTCGGTCATCGGCATGACCGGCGGCAGCCTGGGCGGCATCATGGCGCAGCTCATGGGCTCGCTGGCGCCGCACATCAGCGCCATCGCCCCCATCGCCGGCGGCGCCGGCCTGGGCGACATCGGCAACCGCAGCCAGCAGGGCGGCGTGCGCGAGGCGGTGATCTTGCGGGTGATGGGCCCGCTGTTCACCGGCACCCTGGCCGAGGACGGCGGCTTCGTGCTGCAGCAGATCGTGCCCGATCTCAACGACACCTCGCGCAACACCTTCGCCGTGATCCAGGGCGTCAACCCCGGCGACACCCTGGTGGTCGAGAACCTCGACAACGGCAACCGGGGCTGCTCGTTCATCGACGCCGCCGGCCGCGCGCGCGCCAGCCTCGAGGCTGACGTCGGCGACCACGCCCGGGTGCTGATCTACGCCGGCCCGCAGCTCGTGCCCGGCAGCGACGCCTGCGTGGTGCGCCCCGAGGCCACGCCCAAGATCACCGTCGACACCTTCCAGGCCGAGGTGCAGTTCCAGCAGGCCACCTACTACGAGGGCGACGCCCTGGTGACCCTGGCCGAGGGCTTCGGCGAGCGCCGCGCCACCCCGGGCATGCGCCGCTTCCTCGCCCTGGGGCAGCTGGTGCTCGACGGCGGCGATCCCGGCACCTACGCGCGGCACCTGATGGCCGATCCCCTGGAGTTCCCCAACCTGGGCGAGCGCACCGGCGCGCACTCGGTGATCGTCACCACCATGGGCGACATGAACGTGCCGGCCAGCTCGGGCGTGACCTACGGCCGCGCGGCGCAGATCTTCGGCTACACCGAGGACGACCCCCGCTACGGCACCCCGCTGAACCAGGTGCTGCTCGACACCTTCACCGCCGAGGCGGTGCACCTGTACGGCCGCCACCTCGACACCAGCGGCAACCCGGTACACATGGACGTCGAGAACTTCTCCGAGAACACCGACCTGTGGGCCGACCAGATCCCGCGGCTCGATCCGCCCCTGCACATCGGCATGACCGAGCGGGACGCCGAGGGCGGCTACTCGGCGGCCATCTTCCCCTACAACGTGCCCGGCGGGCAGCACGGCTTCGCCTTCCCGGGCGCCGACGCCGACGACTTCGTGCAGC
>JAUHVS010000643.1 GCA_030424955.1 bacterium
GTCCAGGCCCTCCGCGTTGGGCGGCGCGGGCGGCACCCCAGTGCGAGACGCCGGCGCGCCCGACGCGGAGGGCCTGGACGCCGAGATCGCGGACGCTGAGGTCGTGCCCGACGCGGAGGTCGTGCCCGACGCTGAGGTCGTGCCCGACGCGGCGGTGCCCGACGAGCCCTTCAGCTTCTTCGTCACCAGCCTCGCGGCCATCCAGGATCTGTCGGGCAGCCCCGACGGCTTCGGCGGCGATCTGGGCGGCGTCGCCGGCGCCGATCGCATCTGCCAGACCATCGCCGAGGGCGTGGGCCAGGGGCACAAGACCTGGCGGGCGTTCATCAGCGCGGCCGACGGCGGCGACGGCCAGCCCGTGCACGCCATCGAGCGGGTGGGCGACGGGCCCTGGTTCGACGCCAACGGGCGGCTCATCGCCCAGGACGTGGCCGGCCTGCTCGGCGACCGCCCGGACGGGGATCCGCAGGCGATCAACGACCTGCCCGACGAGTACGGCGTGCCCATCTCGGCGCTGGGGGACGCCCACGACGTCATCACCGGCTCCAACCGGCGGGGGCGGCTGTCCAGCGACGATCCGGCGGCCACGTGCAACAACTGGACGAGCAGCGTCACGCCGCCGGGGCGGGTGCAGATCATGTGTGGGCACTCGTTCCCGCGCAGCGCACGGTCGGGGGTGAGCTGGCTGTCGGACCACCCGCTGCGGGGCTGCGCGCCCGGCATCAACCTGATCCAGAACGGCCCCGGCGTGGGCGACTGCATCGGGTGCTCGGGGGGCTACGGCGGGCTGTACTGCTTCGCGCTCACGCCCTGAGGGCTTGAGGGGCGGCGGGGGCTCGCCCGCGGGGCGGGCGCTCAGGCTACTCGTCGCAGATCGACGCCATCACGCAGCGGCTGTTGTCGGCGAAGCTGTCGATCTGCAAGCAGATCTGGCCGGCCGGGCAGGTGCCGTCGGCCCCGCACACGGGCCCGGCGCACTCGTTCGGCGTGCGCTCGGTGCCGTCGGGGCAGGTGATCGCCCAGTTGAGGCACACCTCGCCGCAGGGATCGCGGCGGGTGAAGCCGTCGCCCGTGACGGTGCAGGCGTCGCCGATGTCCTTGCAGGCGCTCAGGCTGAGCAGGGCGACGGCCAGCAGGCCGGCGCGGCGCAGGGGCGTAGGCAAGGGGCGCATGATCAATCCAGTCGCTGCACGAGGCCCGAGTGCAGGGCGTCGAGCAGCTTGGGCTCGGTGAACTTCAGGACCGTGTCACCCCCGGTGGGGCGGCGGGCGACGAGCAGGCGGCTGAAGTCGCCGGCGGGGCCGGGATCGATGTGGTGCACCAGCCAGCGGCCGTCGAGCTCAGCGCCGACGCCCCGCAGGTCGAACTGCATGCCCTCGGTGAAGCCCGCGAGCTCGGTGGGGGCGTCGGGCTGGCGCTGGGCCGCCGCGGCGAGCTCGGCCTGCCAGGCCCGCTGCCGCTCGGCGATGCGGTCCTGCTCGATCTGCTTGGCGAGGCGGCGCTCCTCGGCGTGGTTGACGCGCCCGGTGGGCACCTCGCTGATGACATCGGCGGGCTCGTAGGCCGGCTGAGGCCGCGCCGGCGCGTCGCCGCTGGCGTCGCCCGAGGCATCGTCGATCATCATGTCGAGCAGCGACTTCCCGCTCATGGGCACCCCCTCATGGTGGTCGGCGCCATTGTGCCCCGCCGCGCACCCGGGCACAAACCGCGCATGCCGACGCTGAACCCTCGCTGCGCTGCAGTGGCTCTCAGGGCCATGCCTGACTCGACCCCTCGCCGCCCCGGCGGCCGGCGTGCCCCGTGAGCCCGCCGATCCCCGAGCGCCCGGGCGCTGCCCCGAAGGGCTGGCGCACCACCCTGGGGGTGTTCGCCTACGGCGGCCGCGCCCTGCGCCTGGTGTGGGGCACCAGCCGCGCGCTCACCGGGCTGCTGGCGGGGCTCACGCTCATCGCCGGCGTGCTGCCCGCGGCGGCCGCCTACGCCGGCAAGCTCATCGTGGACGCCGTGGTGGCGGGCGACGAGCCGGCGGCCCTGCAGTGGATCGCCCTGGAGGCGGCGCTGGTGGTGGCCATGGCCGCCGCGCGGCGCGGGCTGACGGTGTGCGAGGAGCTGCTGCGCGCCCAGCTCGGCCACAGCGTCAACGTGCTGATCCTCGAGAAGGCGCTGACGCTGTCGCTGACCGACTTCGAGGACAGCGAGCTCTACGACACGCTGACCCGGGCGCGGCGCGAGGCCAGCCGCCGGCCGCTGAGCCTGGTGAAGCGCACCTTCGGGCTGATCCAGAACGCGGTGTCCATCGTGGGCTACTCCGGCCTGCTGATCGCCTTCAGCCCGTGGGCGGTGCTGATCCTCGCGGTGGCCAGCGTGCCGGCCTTTCTGGCCGAGGCCCGCTTCGCCGAGAGCGCCTTCCGCCTGTTCTCGTGGCGCGCCCCCGAGGCCCGCCAGCAGGTCTACCTGGAGGTGCTGCTGGCCCGGGAGGACAACGTCAAGGAGGTGCAGCTCTTCGGCCTGGGCCCCCGGCTGCTGGCCCGCTACCGCGCCATCTTCACCAAGCTGTACGCCGACGATCGCGCGCTGACCCTGCGCCGCGGGCTGTGGGGGTTCTTGCTGGGCCTGCTGGGCACCGCGGCCTTCTACGGCACCTACGCCTGGATCGCGCTGGCGACGGTGGCCCGGCGCATCGGCCTGGGCGACATGACCATGTATCTGCTGGTGTTTCGCCAGGGGCAGGGGGCCTTCAGCGCCATCCTGCAGGCCATCGGCGGCATGTACGAAGACAACCTGTACCTGACCGACCTGTACGCCTTCCTGGACCGGCCCTCGCGGGTGCCCGACGGCGGCCAGAGCGCCGGGCCCTCGCCGGGCGACGGCGTGCGCTTCGAGGGCGTGGGCTTCACCTACCCGGGGGCCAAGGCGCCCGCGGTGGTGGATCTGACGCTGCACCTGAAGCCTGGCCAGAAGCTCGCGCTGGTGGGCGAGAACGGCTCGGGCAAGACCACGCTCATCAAGCTGCTGACCCGGCTGTACGTGCCGAGCACCGGGCGGATCCTGCTCGACGGGCTCGACCTGGCCGAGTGGGACGAGGCGGCCCTGCGCCGGCGGGTGGGGGTCATCTTCCAGGACTTCGTGCGCTACCAGTTCACCGTCGGCGAGAACATCGGCGTGGGCGACGACGGGCGCTTCGAGGACCAGGCCCGCTGGCGCGACGCCGCCGAGAAGGGGCTGGCGGAGCCCTTCATCGACGCGCTGCCGAAGGGCTACGGCACCCAGCTCGGGCGGTGGTTCAAGGACGGCCGCGAGCTGTCGGGCGGCCAGTGGCAGAAGATCGCGCTGTCCCGGGCCTTCATGCGGGGCGACGCCGACATCCTGGTGCTGGACGAGCCCACGTCGGCCATCGACGCCGAGGCCGAGGCGCAGATCTTCGCGCACTTCCGCGAGGCCACCCGCGACCAGATGGCGATCCTCATCTCGCACCGCTTCAGCACCGTGCGCATGGCCGACGTCATCGCGGTGCTCGATGGCGGGCGGCTCATCGAGTACGGCAGCCACGACGCGCTGATGACCCTGGGCGGCACCTACGCGCGGCTGTTCACCCTGCAGGCGGCCGGGTATCAGTAGGGGCGGCGAAGGGGGAGACGTGACGTTCTTGAGGCGGTACCTGATGTCGCGGGCGGCCAAGGCGAAGGCCGAGGCGCAGGCCAAGGCGAAGGCCGAGGCGCAGTCGCAGGTCGGGGCGGCCCCGGCCGCCGAGCAGGCGCTGGTGTTCTACGCGGTGGACGGCCCCGACGGCGCGATCACGGCGCAGACCCCGAGCCTGGTGATCTTGAACTTC
>JAUHVS010000005.1 GCA_030424955.1 bacterium
CGCCGAGCTGCGCGAGATGATGCGCCAGGAGATCGACGCCCTCTCCGAGGAGCTCGAGGGCCTGAACCAGCGCATCCGCGTGCTGCTGCTGCCCACCGATCCCAACGACGAGAAGAACGTCATCTTGGAGGTGCGGGCGGGCACGGGCGGCGAGGAGGCCACCCTGTTCGCCGCCGATCTGTATCGGATGTACACCCGCTTCGCCGAAGAGAAGGGCTGGCGCCTGGAGTCCCTGTCGGCCAGCGCCAGCGACAGCGGCGGCTTCAAGGAGGTCGTCGCCCTCATCAGCGGCGACCGGGTGTTCAGCCAGCTCAAGTTCGAGGCCGGCGTGCACCGCGTGCAGCGGGTGCCCGCCACCGAGAGCCAGGGGCGCATCCACACCTCGGCCTGCACCGTGGCGGTGCTGCCCGAGGCCGAGGACGTCGAGGTGGACATCCCCGCCGACGATCTCGAGATCCAGACCATGCGGGCCCAGGGCGCGGGCGGCCAGCACGTCAACGTCACCGACTCCGCCGTGCGCATCATCCACAAGCCCTCGGGGCTGGTGGTGGTGTGTCAGGACGAGCGCAGCCAGCACAAGAACAAGGCCAAGGCCCTGAAGGTGCTGCAGGCGCGGCTGCTCGACAAGATGCAGGCCGAGGCGCACTCCGAGCGGGCCGACGCGCGCCGCGCGATGGTGGGCTCGGGGGATCGCTCCGAGCGCATCCGCACCTACAACTACCCGCAGAACCGCGTGACCGATCACCGCATCGGGCTGACGCTCTACAAGCTCGATGAGATCGTGCAGGGCAACCTGAGCCCGATCATCGAGCCCATCGTCGAGGCCAACCAGGCCGAGCTGCTCAAGGCCCAGAGCGGGGTCTGAGCGCGGGCGAGCCGCGGGGCCCGGCGAGGCGCCCGCGCCGCCCCCCTCACACCGTCAGCCGCTGATCCAGCCCGCCAGCTCGGGGGGCAAGGCCGCGCCTGCGCCCCGCGTCAGCACGAACTCGGTGTGGGCGAAGCGGTTGCGGGGGTCTGCCGGGTGGTCATGGCGCTCGGCGATCTGCCAGCCATCGGCGGCTAGCGCGGGGAACCACGTGTCGCCGTCGAACAGCCCGCGCACCAAGGTCAAATACAGCCGGTCGGCCCGCGGCAGCGCCTCGGCGTAGATCTGCGCGCCGCCGATGATCATCACCTCGGGGGCGCCGGCGCACGCGATGAGCGCGTCCTCGAGGGCACCGAAGGCTTCGGCGTCCGGCGCCACGGGGCGGCCCTGCCGGGTCAGCACCAGGTTGCGGCGGCCGGGCAGGGCCTTGCCGATGCTGCGGTGGGTGCTGTGGCCCATGACGATGGGCTTGCCCCAGGTGCGCACCTTGAACCGCTTGAGATCCGCCGGCAGGTGCCAGGGCAGGCCGCCCGCCTTGCCGATGATCCGGTCGGGGCCCAGGGCGGCGATCAGCGAGACGGTCGCGCCCGCCATCAGACCGCGACCTTGCCCGCGATGGGCGGGTGGTGCTGGTAGCCCTCGAGGCGGATGTGGGCCAGCTCGAAGGCGTCGATGTCGGTGACGGTGGGGTCGAGCCACAGCTGGGGCAGGGGGTAGGGCGCGCGGCTGAGCTGCTCGGCCACCTGGTCCTGGTGGTTGAGGTAGATGTGCGCGTCGCCCAGCGTGTGGATGAACTCGCCGACCTCGAGCCCGCACACCTGCGCCACCATGTGGGTCAGCAGGCTGTAGCTCGCGACGTTGAAGGGCACCCCCAGGAACAGATCGGCGCTGCGCTGGTACAGCTGGCAGCTCAGCCGGCCGTCGTGCACGTAGAACTGGAACAGCACGTGGCACGGCGGCAGGCGCATGTCGGCGATCTGGCCCGGGTTCCAGGCGCTCACCAGCAGCCGGCGGCTCTCGGGCGTGCGCTTGATCTGGTCGATGACCTGGCGGATCTGGTCGATGGCCTGCCCGCTGGGCGCGGGCCACGAGCGCCACTGGAAGCCATACACCGGGCCCAGCTCACCGTCGGCGTCGGCCCACTCGTTCCAGATGCGCACCTTGTTCTGCTGCAGCCAGCGCACGTTGGTGTCGCCCCGCAGGAACCACAGCAGCTCGGCCGCCACGCTGTGCCAGTGCAGGCGCTTGGTGGTCACCGCGGGGAAGCCCTGGCGCAGATCGTAGCGCACCTGCCGGCCGAACACGCTCAGCGTGCCGGTGCCCGTGCGATCGCCGCGCCGCTCGCCGTGGGTCAGCACGTCGCGCAGCAGGTCGAGGTAGGGGGTCATGGTGGGCCCGCTCCTTGTTCCTGTGGAAGAGCCCCCATATCATCGCGCGACCCGGCGTGTCAGCGGCGGGCACGACCAGTGGCAGGAGCGCGGCCTTGGACATTCAGCACATCGTCGTCATCGGCGCCGGCACCATGGGCCACGGCATCGCCGGCCAGGCCGCCCGCGTGGGCTACACGGTGACCCTGGTGGACGTCGACCAGGCGCGGGTGCTGGCGGGGCTGGACGCCATCGGGCGCACCTACGCGAAGGGCGTCGCGCGGGGCAAGATGACCGAGGCCGAGGCCGAGCAGGGCCGCTCGCGGCTCAAGGCCAGCACCCACCTGGGCGCCGCCGTCGGCAACGCCGATCTGGTCATCGAGGCGGTGCCTGAGCGCCTCGACCTCAAGCGCAGCCTGCTGGGCCAGGTGGACGCCGCGGCCCCGGACCGCGCGATCCTGGCCAGCAACACCAGCAGCCTGCCCATCACCGAGCTGGCCTCGGCCACCACCCGCGCGGCCCGCGTGGTGGGCATGCACTTCTTCAACCCGGTGGCGGTGATGCCGCTGCTGGAGCTGGTGCGGGGCGAGTACACCGACGACAGCGTGCTCGCGGCGGTGCGCGCCGTGGGCGAGCGCATGGGCAAGACCTGCATCGAGGTCATCGACTCGCCCGGCTTCGCCACCAGCCGCCTGGGCATCGCGCTGGGCAACGAGGCCATGCGCATGTTCGAGGAGGGCGTGGCCAGCGCCGAAGACATCGACAAGGCCATGACCCTGGGCTACCGCCACCCCATCGGCCCGCTGGCCCTCACCGATCTGGTGGGGCTGGACGTGCGGCTGGCCATCAGCGAGCACCTGCACCGCGAGCTGGGGACCGACACCTTCCGGCCCCCGAAGATCCTGCGGCGCATGGTCCGGGCGGGCAAGCTGGGCCGCAAGAGCGGGCAGGGCTTCTACCGCTACGACGACGCCTGATCGCCCGCCCCGTGGGATCCACCGCGTGCCCTGCTGAATCCATGACGTCTGCTGCTGTTTGGAGCCCCCCACACCGTGTCTGAGCCGACCGATCCCTGCCCCACCGCGGTCTGGCCCTTCCTCGACCGCCGCTTCGTGCTGGTGACCGGCAAGGGCGGGGTGGGGAAGTCCACGGTGACGGCCCTGCTGGCGCGCACCTACGCCCAGGCGGGCAAGCGCACGCTGGTGTGCGAGCTGAACACCCAGGAGCGCATCCCGGGGCTGTTCGGCCACGCCCCCGTGGGCGGCCAGGTGACCGCCATCGCCGAGAACCTGTGGTCGGTGAACATCGACCCCAGCCAGGCGATGGAAGAGTACGGCGTGATGAAGCTGCGCTTCCGCGCCCTGTACCGGCTGGTGTTCAACAACCCGCTGGTGCAGCGGCTGGTGCGCTTCGTGCCCGGCATGAACGACCTGCTGATGTTCGGCAAGGCCTTCAACCACGAGCGCGAGCTGAACGCCGACGGCAGCCCGATGTGGGACGCCATCATCGTGGACGCGCCGGCCACCGGGCACGGCATCACCTTCTTCCGGCTGCCGCGGATCATCAAAGAGGCGGTGCCCGCGGGCAACCTGCACAAAGAGGCCGAGGAGATGTGGGGGCTGCTCGCCGATCCCACCCGCAGCGTGGTGCACCTGGTCACGCTGCCCGAGGAGCTGCCCGTGCGCGAGACCCAGGAGCTGCACCGCCGGCTGAAGGGTGAGCTGGGGCTGCCGCTGGGCAGCCTGTTCGTGAACATGTGGCCGCCCAGCCTGCTGTCGGACGAGGGCCACGCGCTGTTCGAGCAGCTCGACGCCCGCCCGACGGATCCCGGCCTGGCCCTGCTGTGGGCGAGCACCCGCATCCGGCTGGGCCGCGAGGCCCTGGCCCAGGGCTACCTGCGCGAGCTGCAGGCGCTGCAGCTGCCCATGGTGAAGCTGCCCACGCTCTACACCACCGAGTTCGGGCCCGACGAGGTCGACGCCCTGGTGGCTGAGGCGTGCGCCCAGGGGGGGGCCCGGTGACGCCGCCCCTGCTGCCCCCCGAGCTCGCCGCCGAGGCGCCCCCTCGCAACCCGCTGCACGAGGCGCTGCTGACCCGCCGGCTGATCATCACCGCGGGCTCGGGGGGCGTCGGCAAGACCACCACCGCCGCCGCGCTGGCCGTCGAGGCCGCCCGGCTGGGGCGCCGCACGGCGGTGCTCACCATCGATCCGGCCCGCCGGCTCGCCAACGCGCTGGGCCTCGAGGCCCTCACCGGCGAGCTGCGGCGGGTGGATCCCGCCCACTTCGAGGCCGCCGGGCTCAACCCGCAGGCCGAGCTGTGGGCGATGATGCTCGACACCAAGACCACCGGCGACCAGATGGTGCGCCGCTTCGCGCCCGACGCCGAGACCGCCCAGCGCATCCTCGACAACACCTACTACAAGTACTTCAGCACCTCGCTGTCGGGGGCCCAGGAGTACATGGCCATCGAGCAGGTGCGGGCGCTGGTGGAGGAGGGCGGCTTCGACATCGTCATCCTCGACACCCCGCCGGCGGTGCACGCCATGGACTTCCTCGAGGCGCCCGACCGCATGCTCGACGCGCTGGACTCCAGCGCCATCCAGGTGCTGGTCAAGAGCCAGCGCACCCCGGACGGCCTGGCGGGCCGGCTGATCGGCAAGGGCCGGGGGCTGGTGCTCCGCAGCCTGGACCGCATGACCGGCGGCCCCTTCCTGGAGGATCTCGCCACCTTCCTGGGCGTGTTCGGCACCATCCTCGACGCCCTCAAGGAGGCCAGCGGCCGCCTGCAGGCCCTGCTGCGGGCCGAGGACACCCGCTTCTGCCTGGTGACCACCCCCAAGCGGAGCAACGTCGACGAGGCCATGCACTTCCGGGCCGAGCTCGCGAGCCGTGGCTTCCGCATGGGCGCCTTCGTGGTCAACCGCGTGCACTGGCGCTACCCCGACGGGGTCGGCAGCGACGCCACGGCGCAGGCGAAGGCGCTGGCCGCGCTGCTGCCCGACGCCGATCCCGCCGCCCGCGAGGCCCTGCTCGGTCGCATGCGCGCGGGCCTGCGGGCCCATAACGCCATGGCCGCGCGGGACAGCCGGGCCGTCGACCGGCTCGCGGAGGCCGCGGGCAGCGCGCCCATCCGGGTGCCGCTGCTGCCGCTGGACGTGCGGGATCTGGCGGGCCTGCACCGCATCGGCCGCTGGCTGCTGTCGGCGCCCGGCGGCTGACTCTGCTACCGTGAGAGGGACGCAGAACTTTGGCCGCCCGCTGGGGTCCGACGGATCATGAACACCCCACGCATCGTCCCGCTGATCGCCCCCCTGTGCCTGCTGGCGACAGCCCTGATGGGCTGCGGCGCGGCCCCAGGGCCCCGCAGCGCGCCCCCCCCCGCCCTCATCGAGATGGAGCCGGTGCTCGTCGAGACCGACGGCGCGGGCGAGGCCACGGTGTATGACGCCGCCGGCCTCTTCGCCGAGGGCGAGGCCGCCCACCAGGCCCAGGCCTTCGACCGCTGTGACGCCACCTACGCCACGCTGCTCGAGAAGTTCCCCGAGAGCCGCTTCGTGCACGCGGCGCTCTACAACCGCGGCCTGTGCCTGGAGGCCCTCAAGCAGCACGCCATGGCGGCGCAGCACTTCCGCCGGCACGCCCAGCTCTCCACCGAGCTGAGGGACCGCCGGGACGGCGAGTTCCGCATGGGGTTCAACCTGCTGGCCACGGGCAACTACGCCGAGGCCCTGCACCTGTACGACACCCTGCTCGCCGCCGAGGATCTGGCGCCGGCCGACCGGGCGGAGTGCCACCTGCGGCGGGCCATCGCGCGCACCCACCTCAAGCGGGTGGGGCTGGCGGAGCGCGATCTGCGGGCGGCCCGCAGCTACGTCGAGGAGGCCTACGGCGAGCACCTGCAGGGCAACGAGCTGCTGGCCGAGGTGCACTTCCGGCGCGGCGAGATCTACCAGACCCTCACCGCGGGGGTGCCGCTGAAGCTGCCCCTCGACAAGATGAAGGGGGATCTGGCCGAGAAGGTGCGCTTCTTCCGACAGGCGCAGGCCAGCTTCATCGACAGCCTCAACGTGCGCCACAGCTACTGGGCGACGGCGTCGGGCCTGAAGCTGGGCGACCTGTACGAGCGCTTCTACACCGACGTGCTCACGGCCGACACGCCCGAGGACTTCGACAAGCAGACCAAAGCGTACTATCTGTTCGAGCTCCGCAAGGCCCTGACCCCGCTGCTGGAGCAGTCGCTGTCCATCTACGAGAAGAACATCACCCTCAGCGAACGGCTCGGCGCCCGCAACGAGTGGGTCGACGAGACCGAGGCGCGGGTTGGCCGGCTGCGGCACCTCATCGAGGTCAACCAGCGCGCCTCGGAGCCCGACGCCCTGAGCACGGACGTGGAGCGCAAGCCCGCCGGATGAGTCGGGTCATGGCCCTAGACGTCGGCGACCGCACCGTTGGGGTGGCCATCACCGACGACACCCTCACCATCGCGCAGGGCTTGACCACTGTGCGCCGGCGGGCCCTCGCGGCGGATCTGGCCGCGCTGCAGGCCCTCATCGACACCCATGACGTGCACCACATCGTCGTCGGCTGGCCCCTGCGCCTCAACGGCCGGGCGGGCATGCAGGCCATGAAGGTGGATCGCTTCGCCAAGGCGCTGGAGGCCGCGGTGGGCCTGCCCGTCGAGCGCTTCGACGAGCGGCTGACCACCGTCGCGGCGGAGCGCGTGCTCCTCGAGGGCAACCTGCGCCGCGACAAGCGCAAGCAGATCATCGACCAGGTCGCCGCGACCTTGATCCTGCAAGGCTGGCTGCAGGCCCGCGCCCACGCGAACGCGCCATGAGCAAGGGCGGCAAGCGCACCCTGGGCGCGCGGCTGAAGACCGCGACCGCCTGGCTGACGGCGATCGGGCTGGTGCTGGGTACGTGGTCGGTGCTCTACATCCGCAGCTACCTCAGCCAGCCCATCGCCGAAGAGGGCGGCTTCCGCACCGTGATCATCCCCCGGGGCGCGCACTTCAACGAGATCATGGGCCGCCTGGTGAGCATGGGGGTCGTGCGCAACCGAATGATCTTTGAGTACTACGTGCGCTCGAAGGGCTACGCGACCGAGCTCAAGGCGGGCGCCTACCAGATCGACCTGCGGGCCACGCCGCGGGAGCTCTTGACCCAGCTGGTCAGCGGTGCGGCCCTGGAAGAGGTCAGCGTGACCGTGCCCGAGGGCTACAACCGCTGGCAGATCGCCGACACCCTGGGCGGCCTGGGGCTGGTGGACCGCGAGGCCTTCTTGGCCAAGGTCGAGCGCGAGGGCCTCGAGGGTCGGCTGTTCCCCGACACCTACCGCCTGGGCAAGAACTGGTCGTTGGACCGCATCGTCGCCACCTTCACCGAGCGCTTCGACGTGGTCTATGGCGAGGTCATCGCGGGCCACCCGCAGGCGGCGCACCTGGTCACGCCCCTCGCGCGCGCGCACCTGCTCACCATCGCCTCGCTCATCGAGAAAGAGGCCCAGCACCCCGACGACCGGCGGCTCATCAGCCGGGTGTTTCACAACCGGCTCGCCAAGAAGATGAAGCTGCAGACCGATCCGACCTGCGTGTACGGGCCGCTCATCTACACCCGGCGGCCGACCCCGGGCCTGTGCAAGGATCCGGCGAGCACCTACAGCACCTATGTGATCAAGGGGCTGCCCCCGACGCCCATCGCGAACCCCGGCCGGGCGAGCCTGGAGGCCGCGCTGTATCCGGCCACAGGTGAAACCGCGGCCAAGTTGCTGTATTTCGTAGCCAAGCGGGACGGCAGCAGACAGCACCACTTCAGCGCGACCTACGACGAACACCGGGCTGCGGTGAAGCGCCACCTCAACCCCTCGGAGGACCCATGACTCAGCCACAGGACGACGGCAAGGTCGTCATTGAGCTGCAGGGCATCGACAAGCGGCACCTGGCCTTCGTCTGGGACAAGATGAAGCGCGGCGACGAGCTGGCGGGCCAGGAGATCTTCATCGGCCGCTCCATGGCCGATCACCCGCAGTGGTTCGCGCAGTTCCAGACCATCGGCCTGCTCGAAGGCGACGACGAGCTGCCAGACGGCACGAACCCCTTCGCCCACGTCAGCCTGCATGTGCTCATCGGCTCGCAGATCTTCAACCAGAGCCCGCCCGAGGCCGAGACCTTCTACCGCATGCGGCTGCGCAAGGGCGACGAGCAGCACAGCATCATCCACATGATGATCGACGTGTTTCAGCGCCACCTGATGTGGGCGGCGCAGCACCGCGGCCCCGAGGGGGAGCTCAACTTCGACATGGGCGCCTACGCGGCCACCCTGCGCAAGCTGTGGCACCTCAAGACCCCGAAGCTCTGGCAGCGCCTGGGCCACGCCCAGCCCCCCATCCCCCACGAGGGCGAGGGCGCGTGACCCCGGCCGAGCGGGTGGCCTGGGTCCGCGCGGCCCTGGTCCCCCACGCCCGCCCCGCGAAGGCGCCGGAGATGGCCGCCTACCTCAAGACCGACGAGCCCATGCTGGGGGTGGCCGCCAGCGACCGCCGCGCCGTCGCCAAGGCGCTGGCCAAGGCCGCCCCAGCGCGGGACGCCGCCGACTACCGCGCCACCATCGACGCCCTGTGGGCCGAGCCAGAGCGTGAGTTCCGCGCCGTCGCCCTGCAGTTCGCCCGCAGCGCGAAGCTCGGCCTGACCGTCGAGCACCTGCCCTTCTTCCGGGGGCTGGCCGAGCGCGGCGCCTGGTGGGATCTGGTCGATGAGGTGGCCGCGCACCTGGTCAGCCCGCTGCGGCGGCGACACCGCGCCGCCGTGACGCCCCTGATGGACGCGTGGCTGCGAGATGACTGCCTGTGGGTGCGCCGGGTGGCGGTGCTCAGTCAGCTCAAGCACAAGGCGGACACCGACGCCGGCTGGCTCTTCGCGGCGAGCCTCGATCGGGCCCATGAGCCGGAGGTCTTCATCCGCAAAGCGATCGGGTGGGCCCTCAGAGACTACAGCTGGGCCGCCCCCGAGGCCGTCGAGGGCTTCCTGCGCCAGCATGGGGCGCGGCTGAGTCCGCTGAGCTATCGGGAGGGGGGCAAGCGGCTGATCGCCCAGGGGCGGCTGCCCCGGGCGGCTACTTGAGGTAGAGCGCCAGCACCAGGATACCGTCGCGGTACTTGAGGCCCGCCTGGAAGAACAGGCGGCGCTCGGGGATCTTCAGATCCAGCGAGTTGCGCCCGATGGTCATGGCGACCTTGTGGGCCTTGCCGGCGCGCCCCTGGTAGTCAAACGTCGCCGACTTCTGGTTGGGCAACTTCAGCTTGGCCGGCGCACCCTTCTTGAGGGTGAACTGGTGCTTCGCGAGCTCCTTGAAGCTCTTGTAGCCAGCGAAGGCCTTCTCCAGCTGACCCTGCACCTTCTTGAGGGCGGGATCCTTGGCGCCGGCCTGCTTCGTGGCGTGGACGACCGACACCTTCAGCTGGGGGCCGGCCGCCGCAGCGGCCGAGACGCCACCGGTCAAACACAGCAGCCCCATCATCAGTGCAAGGCCCACGCGGGTCTTCATCGCGGCGAACATCAGATTGGATCCTCTTGGTCGGGCGAGACGTGCTCACCGTCAGTGTCGTGTTCTTCGTCGAGCAGCCAGATGACGGTGGTGCCACCGTCCTCCTCGGGCTGGCTGATCAGCACCGTCTGGGGCCCATCGCTCTGCACACCCTCGACGATGATCTCGCCGCCGGTGACCTCGTCGCCGCCCGCGTTGCGGGCGCTGACGAACCACGCGACGCCCGCCGCCGCGAGGGCGCTGACCACCACGGGGGTCCAGAACCGGCGCCACCAGGCGCCCACGCGCTCACCGATCCCAGCCGACGTCGCCGGCGTGGGCGCGGCCTCCCGCGGTGCCGGCAGCGGCGCCTCGGGGAGCTGGGCCTCGACGGCCTGCCAGAAGCCGCTGAAGTCAGCGGCCTCGACCTCGGCCCGCATCAGCCCCTGCAGGGCGTCGCGGGTGAAGACCATGGCGTCGTGCTCGGCCTTGAGGGCCGGATCCGCCGCCAGGGTCGCCTCGTAGCGCGCAGCGTCTTCGTCGGCGAGGGCGCCATCGAAGAAGCGCGCGAGCTCATCTTCGCGTGTACTCATGTGCTCGCCTCCGGCTTGCCACGCTTGCCCCGAACACCCTCACCGGCCTTGTCAGCCATGGGGCTGCCCGCCTCTTCGAGGTAGGGCTTGAGGGCCTTCTGCAGGTTCTTCCGGGCGTGGTGGAGCCGACTCATGACGGTGCCCAGGTGACACTCCATCACCTCGGCGATCTCCTCGTAGCTGAGGCCATCGACCTCGCGCAGCAGGATGATCGTCCGGTGCGTGTCGCTCAGCTGCGCCAAGGCATCTTTGAGGATGCCATTGAGCTCAACGGACTCTTGCGCCGCGCCCGGGTGCATCGACCGCGTGTTGCCGACCAGGGGGTCGACAGCGGCCTCGTCGCTACGGCGCCACGTGTCGTCGTACTCGACGTTACGCGCTCGGCGCCGCTTGCGAATTTTGTCGATGCATACGTTCACGACAATCCGATACAGCCACGTGTAGAACGAGCTGTCTCCCTTGAAGCCGTTGATGTTCCGGAAGACCTTGATGAAAGCGTCCTGGGCAGCGTCCATCGCGTCTTCGGGGTTTCGCAAAACCCCCATCGCGATGCCGTATGCCCGCCGCTGGTACTTCTCGACCAGACGGCTGAAGGCTTTTCGGTCCCCGGCTTGGCTCAGGGCGACCAGCTCCTGGTCAGTCAACTCCACCAATACCTCCGCGGCCGACGAGCGGGTGGCGGTGCCATTCACGGTGCCGGCACCTTATTGCAAATTCGCCGTCCGCACGACCTTGCCGACGGATCTCAGGGATTGCGAAACGCACGAGCGCGTCTGGAAATCAAACCAAGCCCGTTCGTGTTAACAAGGGCTGCATGACTTCCATTCGTCCGCAGGCCTTTGGCCGCATCGCTCACACGTTGTCCGCGATCCGCCGGCGGCTGCTGGCCCGTGACGGGCTGTCAGCGCTGGGCTGGGCCGTGGCGTCCCTGGCCCTGTTGGGGCTGGCGGTGGTGCTGTGGGCGGCCTTCGGGGGCGGGCACTGGCTGCGCACGCTGGCCTGGGCGGGCGGCGCGCTCGCGCTGCTGTATTGGATCGGCTGGCGCTTCGGGCGAGCGGCCTGGGGCTGGCGCCCCGATGACGCCGTCGCCGAGCACGTGGAGCAGGGGCTGCCCGGCCTGCGGGACGGGCTGCGCGCGAGCGTGCAGTTCGCCCGCCAGTGGCCCGAGGTGGCGGGCTCACCCGCCATGGTCGCCCGCCTCGCCGAGGGCGTGGCGGATCACCTGGGCGACGCCGATCTGCGGCCCGTGGTGCCGTTCAGCCCGCTGCGGCGCCCCTTCGGCGCGGTCGGCGTGGCCCTCGCCGCCTGGGGCGTCGTGGGGCTGCTGGCGCCGTCGGTGCTGACCCGCGGGTTCGCCGCGCTGCAGCCCCCGGTGACCGTCGATGGGGCCATCGAGACCGGGCCGCTCGTGGGCGACCTGGAGCTGACGCTGACCTATCCGCCCTACATGGATCGGGCGGTGAAGGTGATCCCCAACTCCGCCGGTGACTTCGAGGCGCCCAAGGGCACCCGGGTGGCTGTGCGCGCGGTGAGCCTGGAGCCGGTGCGCCAGGCGAGCCTGCGCTTCGGCGAGGCCGACGCGGCCCAGCCGCTCGCCGTCGCGGGCGCCCGCGAGCTGTCGGGGGCCTTCACGGTCACGGCGGCGGGGCGGTGGCGCTTCGCTGTGGAGACCGTGGGCGGCGAGGCCCAGGTGGAGAGCACGCCGCGGCGGCTGCGCCTGGAGGTAGACCGGGTGCCCGAGGTCACGCTGATGGTGCCCGAGGCGGACATGACGCTGAAGGATCTGCGGGACGTACCGGTGGTGTTCGAGGCCCGCGACGACATCGACCTGGGCCAGGTGAACGTGGTGGTGGGGCTGGCCGAAGACCCCGACCACGTGGAGCGCATCGCCCAGCCAGCGGTGAAGGGGCGCCGCTACACGGGCGACGAGACGGTGGATCTCACGGTGGTGCAGGCCCAGCCCGGCGATCGCGTCGCGATCTACGTCGAGGCCCTGGACACCAACGACGTGGACGGGCCCCAGCGGGGGGTGTCGGCGACCCGCTACATCACCGTCGACAGCCCCCACCAGAAGCACTTCGAGCTGACCGAGCGGCTGCGGGCGACCATCGAGGCGCTGCTGACGGCCCTGGGCGACCGGCTGGAGGTTGAGCTGTACGCCCGCGACGGGCTGCCCCCGCTGCCCGAGGCGCTGGGCGCGCTGGCGCGCACCACGGACGCGGCCATCGCGGCGGTGTCGGCGGTGGTGGACGAGATGGCGGACGATCCGCTGACCCCCGACGAGGTGCGGCTGGCGCTGGCGGGGCGGCTGGGCACGCTCGAGGCCGCGGCGCGGGCGAGCGACGCCCTGGTGGCGCGGCTGACGCCCGCGCTGGCCACGGGCACCCGCAGCGCCGTGGATCAGGTCAACAAGGCCAACGAGCAGGTGGTGGACGCCCTGGAGCAGGCGGTGGTGCTGGTGGAGGCCATGGTGGCGCGGCTCGCGCTGGAGGACATGGAGGCCCTGGCCCAGGAGCTCCAGGAGATGCGCGCCCGGCTGAAGGACCTCATCAGCGAGTACAAGCAGAACCCCGATGACGCGGCCCTGAAGGCCCGGATCATGCGCGAGATTCAGCGGCTGCGGCGGCGCATGCAGGAGATGCAGGCCCGCATGGCCCAGCTGCGCCAGAAGCTGCCCGAGGAGTTCTTGAACCTGGACGGGCTGAAGAAGGACGAGGTGTCGAAGGGGCTCGACAAGACCAAGGACCAGCTGGCCGAGCTGGAGAAGATGCTCAACGAGGGCAAGATCGACGACGCCCTGGCCGCGCTGGAGGAGATGGAGGCGGCCCTGGATGAGCTGAGCCAGACCCTCGACAAGGACATGCAGTCGCTGCACGAGGAGAGCGATCCGGCGCTACAGAAGGCCATCAGCGAGCTGATGGACCAGACGAAGGATCTGATGCGCGAGCAGCAGGCGGTGGCCGACGAGACCGAGGCGATGAAGGCCGAGGCGGACGCCAAGATGAAGCAGCTCATGGAGGAGACCTTCAAGGAGCGGCTGGCCGACGTGACCCGCAAGGCCGATCAGCTCAAGCGCGAGACGGCCCAGCTGGACGCCGGGCAGCTACCGCGGCCGGCCCAGGACGACATGCAGTTCGCCCGCGAGCAGGCCGACGCCCTGCGCAAGGCGCTCGATCGCCAGCAGCTGATGGAGGCGCTGGAGTCGGCCGAGGAGGCCCGCCAGCACCTGCGCAACGCCGATCAGATGAGCCGCTACGACCGCCGCGCCGACGGCCAGCGGCCCCGGCTGAAGCGCGGCGAGCAGCTCGCCGAGGAGATCGGCGACAGCATGCGCGAGATGATCCAGCAGGCCCGCCAGCAGATGTCGCAGGCGGGGGACGGCGAGGCCTCGCAGGCGCTGGGCAAGCGGCAGCAGCAGCTCGCGGAGCGGGCCCAGCAGCTGCGCCAGCGGGTGGGCGAGCAGGCCAAGCAGCTGCCTCAGCTGGGCGCCGACGCCGAGAAGCGCATCGAGCAGGCGGGGCAGGCGATGCAGCAGGCCGGCGAGCAGCTCAAGCGCGGCAAGGCCGGCCAGGCCCGCCCAGGGCAGCAGCAGGCGATGAGCGAGCTCGACGGCATGCTGCAGGCCCTCAAGCAGGCCAACCGGCCCCAGCGGGCCCAGCGCGGCGAGGACGGGCAGCAGCCCGGCCAGGGGCGCCGCAGCAGCCGCGAGAAGGTGAAGATCCCCGGCGCGGCGGATCACGCGGCGCCCGAGGCGTTCCGCAAGGATCTGCTGGACGCCATGAAGGACGAGGCCCCCGAGGCCTACCGCGAGCAGGTCAAGCGCTACTACGAGTCGTTGATCCGATGAGGGGGCGTGGCGTGATGAGAGGCGGTCCGCGTCGCTGGGCCTGGCTGCTGACCGTGTGGGCCGTGCTGTGCGCGGCGTCGCCGGCGGGCGCGGTGTCTGCGGACGCGGTGTCGGCCCTGCACGCGCTGGTGAGCGACTGGCAGACCGTCGAGGCGCGCGAGACCCTGGCCAGGCTCAAGGCCGACGATCCCACCGACGTCGGGCTGCTCTTCGCCGAGGCGCGGCTGCTGTACTTCGAGGGGCGCTACGGCGAGGCCGTGGCCCTGCTGGATCAGCTGCTGACCAACCTGGGGGACACGCCGCCCAAGGCCATCGTCGCGCTGCGCGAGGAGGTGGGCCGCACCCACGAGGCGCTCAAGGGCTTCGATGAGTTCGTCACCCCCGACAAGCGCTTCCTGATCCGCTACACGGGCCGCGATCGGGCGCTGATCCCGTGGCTGGTGGAGGTGCTGCAGAAGGCCGACGCGGCCCTGAGCGCCGACTTCGACTGGCGGCCCCAGGCCCAGGTGGTGGTCGAGATCTACCCCCGCATCGAGTACCTGGCGAAGGTGAGCCCCCTGACCGAGGAGGCCATCGAGACCAGCGGCACCATCGCGCTGTGCAAGTACAACCGGCTGATGTTCACGAGCCCCCGCGGGCTGGTGAAGGGCTACGGCTGGCGCGACACGGTCACCCACGAGTTCGTGCACTACTACGTCACCAAGAAGAGCCGGAACACCGTGCCCATCTGGCTGCACGAGGGCATCGCGAAGTTCCAGGAGACCCGCTGGCGCACCGGGCCCGGCGAGGCGCTGGACCCGCCCCAGGAGGACCTGCTGGCGCGGGCGCTCAAGGCCGACGAGCTGGTGACGTTTGAGCAGATGCACCCGTCGATGGCCCTGCTGCCCAGCCAGGAGGCCGCGGCGCTGGCCTTCGCCGAGGTGCACACGGTCATCGACTACCTGCACGGGCTGAAGGGCTACGCGGGCCTGAACGGGCTGCTCGACGGGCTCAAGGCCGGCCGGCCGATGGACGCCGCGCTCAAGGCGGTCTACGGGCGGGACCTGAAGGGGCTGTGGGCGGTGTGGAAGGCTGCGATGCTCGGCCGCGGCTACAAGCAGTACCCGGGGCTGGTTCGCACGACCCTGAAGTTCAAGCGCCCTGGCCAGGACGAAGAGGCTGAGCTGGAGAGCGATCTGGGCACGATCACCGAGAAGCGGGTGAAGGACTTCACCCACCTGGGCGAGCTGCTGCGCGCCCGGGACCGCTTCAAGGGTGCGGCCAAGGAGTACCGCAAGGCCATGGCCCTGGGGGGCGACGGCAACCCGGTGATCCAGAACGGGCTGGCGAGGTCGCTGCTGGCGGCGGACGCCCCGGCCGAGGTGCCCGACCTGCTGGCCAAGGTCGAGCGCTACTACCCCACCTACCTGACCACCTTCTTGAACCTGGGCGAGGCGCACCTGAAGCTGGGGCACGCCGAGCAGGCCATCGCCGCCTTCGAGGCCGCGGTGGGCATCAACCCGTTCCATCCCCGGCCGCACGCCGCCCTCGTGGCGCTGTACACCGCCGCGGGGCAGACCGAGCGGGCGGCCCGCGCCCAGCAGTCCCTGGAGATTCTCAAATGAGCCTGTCGCCGACCTCCCCCCCGCCCGACGCCGATCTGGCGGCCGTGGCCGCCGCCGCTGCGGCCCGTGACGCGATCCTGGCCCAGGTGGGGCGGCGCATCGTGGGACAGCAGCACGTGGTCGAGCAGATGCTCGTGGCCTTGTTCGCCAAGGGGCACTGCCTGTTCGTGGGCGTGCCCGGGCTGGCCAAGACGTTGCTGGTGAGCACCGTGGCCGAGGCCCTGCACCTGGACTTCAGCCGCATCCAGTTCACGCCGGACCTGATGCCGAGCGACATCACGGGCACCGAGATCCTGCAGGTGGACCGGGCCACCGGCGAGCGGGCCTTCAAGTTCATCCAGGGGCCGATCTTCGCCAACCTGCTGCTGGCCGACGAGATCAACCGCACGCCCCCCAAGACCCAGGCGGCGCTGCTGCAGGCGATGCAGGAGGGGCGGGTGACCGCGGCGGGGCACACCTACCCGCTGGAGGCGCCGTTTTTGGTGTTCGCCACCCAGAACCCGGTGGAGCAGGAGGGCACCTACCCGCTGCCCGAGGCCCAGCTCGACCGGTTCATGTTCATGATCGAGGTCGGCTACCCCAACGCGCAGGAGGAGCTCGAGATCGTCAAGCGCACCACCGGCGCGGACGGCGCCGCCGTGGAGGCGGTGCTGACCCCCGAGCGCATCCTCGAGCTGCAGGCCCTGGTGCGCCGGGTGCCCGTGGCGGATCACGTGGTGGAGTACGCGGTGAAGCTGGTGCGGGCCACGCGGCCCCAGGAGCCCGAGGCGCCCGACTTCATCAAGGAGTTCGTGGGCTGGGGCGCCGGGCCGCGCGCGAGCCAGTACCTGATCCTGGCGGGCAAGGCGCGGGCCCTGCTCGACGGCCGGCTCACCGTGAGCCGCGAGGACGTCAAGGCCCTGGCCCGGCCGGTGCTGGCCCACCGCGTGATCACCAACTTCCACGCCGAGGCCGAGCGGGTGACGAGCGGGGATCTGGTGGCCCGCCTGGTCGAGGCCGTGGCCCCCGCGTGACCTCTGCCGCCGAGACCCTGGTGGACGCGAAGCTGCTGGCCCGCCTGGCGCGGCTGGGGGTGAAGGTGCGTCAGGCCATGGAGGGTGGGCTGACGGGCCAGCACAAGAGCCCCCACCACGGCGCGAGCGTCGAGTTCGCCCAGCACCGGGAGTACAGCCCGGGCGACGAGATCAAGCACATCGACTGGAAGGCCTTCGCCAAGAGCGATCGCGACTACATCAAGCAGTTCGAGGACGAGACGAACCTGCGCACGTACCTGTGCGTGGACGTGTCGGGGAGCATGGCCTACCAGGGCAGCCGCGGCACCGAGAGCAAGCAGCGCTACGCGGCGCAGCTCGCGGCGATCCTGGGCTGGCTGCTGCTGCGGCAGGGCGACGCCGTGGGGCTGCTGACCTTCGGCGAGGCGCCGGCGGCGTATGTGCCGCCCCGGGCGCGGCCCGATCACTACTGGCACCTGGCGCGCACCCTGGCCGAGACGCCCGCCCTGGGGCCCACCCGCGCCGTGCGCGCCCTGGAGCGCATCGCCGAGGTGGCCGCGCGGCGCAGCCTGGTGGTGCTCATCACCGACGGCTTCGAGTTCGACGAGCCCGGCCGCCTGGCGGCCCTGGCCCGGCAGCTTCGGCGGCGCCACCACCGGGTGGTGGTGTTCCAGGTGCTCGACCCCGACGAGGTGGACTTCCCCTTCAAGGATCTCACGATCTTCGAGGACATGGAGGTGGACGCCCGGCTACTGGCGGACCCCCGGGGCATGCGCGCCACCTACCTGGATGAGCTGCGCGCCTTCTGCGACGGCTTCAAGCGCTCGCTGCTCGAGGGCGACGTGGCCTACCACCGGGTGGTGACCGATCTGCCGGTCGAGCGCGCCGTGGCCCAGGTGCTGGGGGCGCCCACGTGAGCTTCCTGAGCCCATGGATGCTGCTGGGGCTGCTGGCCGTGGCCATCCCGCCGATCATCCACCTGATCCACCGGCGCCGGGCCCAGGTGGTGCGCTTCCCGGCCCTCGAGTTCATCCTGCGGGCCAACAAGAAGACGTCGCGGACGTTCAAGCTGCGGCAGCTGCTGCTGCTGTTGATGCGCAGCCTGCTGCTGCTGGCGCTGGCCTTCGCGGTGGCGCGGCCCTTCATCGACCGCGGGGCGACCACCACGGCGGCCCTGGGCGGGATGCAGGGCGTGACGGTGTTCGTCGTGGACGCCACCTGGCCCATGGCCTACGGGATCGAGGGCGAGACCCGCCTGTACGACCAGGCGCGCTTCACGGTCGAGACGCTGCTGGCGCGGCTGTCGGGGCCCGCGGCCCTGGTGATCGCCCACGACCGCGTCGAGGTGCCGGTGGGCGAGCCCACCCGCGATCACGAGGCCATCCGGCGGGCGCTGGATGAGGCGTCCCCCGGGCACCGCACGGGCAGCCTCGCCGAGGCGGTGGCCCGGGCCTACGACATCGTCGGTGACGCCCCCGAGGGCATGGCCCGCCGGGTGGTGGTGCTGACCACGCCGGCCGGCGCCGCGGGCCCCTTGCCGCCGCCGCCGGGGGGCGCAGGCGCCGTGGAGCTGGTGCCGGTGGACGTGGCCGAGGGGGCGCCGCTGCCCAACCGCGCGGTGCTGTCGGTGCGCCTGCGGCCCGCCCCCGCGCTGGGCGCCGGCCAGTGGCGGGTGGACGCCCGGGTGGCCAACTTCTCGGACGCGCCCGTGGCCCGCCTGCCCGTGCACCTGGAGGTGGCGGGCAAGGTGGTGGTGCGCGGCTTTTTGGATCTGGCGCCGGGGGCCGAGGCCACCAAGACGTTCTATGCGCACCTGGAAGACCGGGCTGAGCCCGCGAAGGCCGCCGTGGTCATCGAGGGCGACGCCCTGCCCGGCGACGATCGGCGCGACTTCTGGCTGCAGCCCGCGCCCCGGGTGCGGGTGCTGGCGGTGGACGGCGATCCGCACCCCACGCCCCAGCAGGACGAGCTGTTCTACTTCGAGCGGGCGGTGGCGCCGCGCACGGCCGCCGACGCGCGGGTGCAGCTGACCATCGCCGACGCCGACACCTTCGACCGCTACGCGCCGGACGCCTTCGACGTGGTGCTGCTGGCCAACGTGCCCACGGTGAGCCCCGCCCAGGCCCGCGCGCTGGAGGCCTTCGTGCGCGGGGGCGGCGGCCTGTGGATCACCATGGGCGACAAGGTGCAGCGGGGCGCGCTGAACACCGCCCTGGCGGCGCTGCTGCCCCGCAGCCTGCGCACGGTGCGCCAGGCCGGCGACGCCGCCGCGACCGCCGAGGGGGGGGACCGGCGCTCGGCCCGCCTGGGGCTGTTCGAGCGCGCCCACCCCATCCTGCGGCCCTTCGGCGATCCGGCCGCGGGCAGCCTCGCTCGGGCCCGGGTGCAGCGCTACATGCTGCTCGACCCGTCCCCCGACGCGGGCGGCGAGGTGGTGCTCGGCCTGGACGAGGGCGCCCCCTTCCTGCTGACCCGGTCGGTGGGCAAGGGCCGCGTGGCGCTGTGGACCGGCTCGCTGGACCGCGACTGGGGCGACCTGTGCATCCGGCCGGACTTCGTGCCGCTGGTGCAGCAGATCCTGCGCTACCTGACCCGCGTGGCGGAGGTGGAGACGACCCCCGTGCTGGTGGGCCGCGCGGCGCCGATGCCCGTGGAGGATCCCCGGGTGCGGCGGGTGCAGGTGACCACGCCCGAGGGCACGCTGCACACCGTCGACCGGCCCCGGGAGCCCGAGGTGCCGTGGGTGTTCTCGGGCACCTCGGCGCCCGGGCACTACGGGGTGGTGCCCGATCCCCCGCTGCCTGGGCTGGCGGCGCTCCCCGGCTTCGCCGTGGCCCTGGACACGGGCGCGAGCGATCTGCGTGGGCCCGCCGTGGCGGCACAGGCGGCGGCCCCCGGCGCCGACGTGCGGGCCGCCCTCGCCGGGGGCCGGCGCACCGAGCTGTGGCACGCCGCCCTGCTGGGTCTGTTCGGCTTCTTGCTGGCCGAGGCGGTGCTGCTGTTCCGCCGGCGCCGGGATCGGGTGAGCGCCTTTGACGCAGCGGATCTGGCGGGCTGAGGCTGGCGCCGCGCCGCCTCCCGATCGGGCGGTCGCCCACCCTTGATTCGTCCGCCGCGCGTGTCATGCTGCGGACGGGATGTTGAATCAGACGACACTGGATGTGGCGGACTCCGCCGACCGCGACCTGCGTCCGCGGCTGGGGGCCCTGTGGCTGCGGTTGATCCACGGCGCGGGCGCCCCGCGGGACGTCCGGTTGGCCCTGGGTGAGCATGTGCTGGGCCGCGGCGAGGGCGTCGCTGTGCGCCTCGACGAGCCCACGCTGTCGCGGCAGCACTGCCTGATCCGGCTGACCCGGCGGGCGGCGGTGCTGGAGCGCCTCGAGGGGGCCAAGCGGGTGTGGGTGGACGGCGCGGAGGTGCCGCCGGGCGCCAGCGCGAAGCTCACCAACGGCGCGCTGGTGCGGGTCGGCGACGTGCTGTTCGTGGTGCGCGACGCGCCGCCCCCGGTGGACTTCGTCTGGGGCCCCGCCCCGGGCCGGGCCCCCGCCATGGCCCAGGTGCGCGCCCAGCTGGCGGCCCGCCTCGGCGGGGACGGCCCCGCCCTCGTGCTGGGCGAGACCGGCACCGGCAAGGACTTCGTGGCCCATGCCCTGCACGGCAGCCGGTCCGGCCGCTTCGTGCCCCTCGACTGCAGCGGCCTGAGCGAGCGCGGGCTGGCGCGGGCGGAGCTGTTCGGGGCCCGCAAGGGCGCCTTCACCGGGGCCATCGACGACACCTGGGGGGTGGTCAGCCAGGCGGCGAAGGGCACCCTGTTCCTCGACGAGATCGGCGATCTGCCGGTGGACGTGCAGCCGCTGCTGTTGCGCCTCATCGAGTACGGCACCTACCACCGGGTGGGGGACTCGCAGGTCCGCGAGGCGGCCGTGCGGGTGGTGGCGGCGACCCACATGGATCTGGACGCGGCGGTCGAGCACGGCCAGTTCCGGCTGGATCTGCTGGCCCGCCTGCAGGCCAAGGGCGGCCTGATCCGGCTGCCGCCGCTGCGCGAGCGCCGCGAGGATCTACCCGACTGGGCCGAGCACTTCGCCCGCGAGGCGGGCGGCTCGGGTCGCATGGACGCGGGCTTCGTAGAGGCCATCGCGCTGTACCCGTGGCCGGCCAACCTGCGGGAGCTGAGCGCGGCGGTGCAACAGGCGCTGGCGGATGGGGCCGATCTGCTGACCGCCCGACGCCTGCCGGAGCGGGTGCGGGAGGCCCGCCAAGCGGCTCGCCGGCAGGTGCGGCGGGTGTCGAGCGAAGAGGTGAGCGAGCAGACCCTGCGGGCGGTGCTGGCGGCGGCGCCCAACCTGCGCGCGGCCGCCGATCAGCTCGGCCTGTCGCGGGATCAGCTGCGGCGCCTGCGCGCCAAGCACGGGCTGACATGAGCGCGCCCACCGATCCCGTCGCCCGAGCGGCCGAGGCCGTCGACGACACCGTGGACGTGGCCGACTCCGTGCTGGATGAGGCAGGCCCCGAGTCTGCGGCGCCGGGCCCCGGGACCTCGACCGCCTCGGGCCGCAGCACGGTCGTCGATCCGCTGCCGGCGGGCCTGCTCCAGCTGCGCATCGGGCAGCAGGTCGCCCACTACCGGCTGCAGGCGCTGCTGGGCACCGGGGGCACCGCCAAGGTCTACCGGGGCTGGGACACCCGCCTGGCGCGGCCGGTGGCGCTGAAGTTCCTGCGCCCTGACCGGGTGTCGGCCGATCGCATCGCGCGGCTGCTGCACGAGGGCCGGATGCTGGCGCGCCTCACCGATCCGTCGGTGGTGCGCATCTACCAGATCCTCGAGTGGCACGGCACGGTGTGCCTGGTGATGGAGTTCGTCGAGGGCGACACGCTCCGCGCCCGGCTCAACGGCGGCGGCCTCACCCGGCCCGAGGCGCTGCTGGTGACCCGCGCCGTCGCGCAGGCGGTGGTCGCGCTCCACGCGGCGGGCCTGATGCACTGCGACCTGAAGCCCGCGAACGTGATGCTCGGCAAGGACGGCCGCCCGCGGCTGGTGGACTTCGGCCTGGCGGCCCGCCTGAACCGCGCCGCACAGGGCGGCACGCCGCTCTACATGGCGCCGGAGCAGTGGCGCGGCGACACCCAGCAGGGGGCGGCCGACGTGTGGGCCCTTGGCCTGCTGCTCATCGAGCTGATGACCGGCAAGCCCGCGCTGAGCGGCGACATGGCCAGCCTGCGCGAGCAGCTCACCGGCCCCATGGCCCAGGCCCCCGTGCCCCCGGCCGAGCTGTCGGCGCCGCTGGCGGCCATCCTGACCCGGTGCCTGGCGCTCGATCCGGCGGCGCGCCCCGGCCCACAGGCCCTCGTCGACGCCCTGGAACAGACCCTCGAGACCGGGCCGCGCCCGGCGGACTCGCCCTTCCAGGGGCTGGCCGCCTTCGAGATGAGCGCGGCCGGGGTGTTCACGGGGCGGGACGCCGAGGTGGCGGCGGCGGCCGAGCAGCTGCGCCGGACCGCCGCCCTGCTCGTGGCCGGGGCGTCGGGCGTGGGCAAGAGCTCCCTGGTGCTGGCGGGCGTGATGCCGCGGCTCAGCGAGGTCGGGCCGCTGGACATCATCCGCCTGCGCCCCGGGGATCAGCCGCTGCGGCGGCTGGCCGCGCGGCTGCTGCCGGACGCGACCCCCCTCGAGCGCGACGCCCTGGCCGAGGAGCTCGGCACCGAGGCCGGTCGGCTGGAGGTGATCCTGTTGGCCCGCGCGAGCCAGCGGGGCGCCACGCAGGCGCTGGTGATCGACCAGCTCGAGGAGCTGTTCACGCTGGCGCCCCCCGAGGCGCGGCGGCCCTTCGCGGAGGCGCTGGCCGCGGCGGTGCACGATCCGGGGCAGCCCATCCGGCTGCTGGCGTCCATCCGCGCCGATCGCTACGGCGCGCTGGCCGAGGTGCCCGTGCTGCTGGCGGCGTTCGGGCCGCCCATGATGCTCGCGCCCATGGACCGCGCGCGGCTGCGGCGGGCCTTCGAGGGCCCGGTGACCGCCCGGGGCTATCGCTTCGACGAGCCCGAGCTGGTGGCGCCGCTCATCGACGCGCTGGATGGCTCGGCCGTGGCCCTGCCCCTCATGCAGTTCTGCGGCGAGGAGCTGTGGAACCAGCGCAACGAGGATCAGCGCACCCTGCCCATCGCGGGGCTCACGAAGGGCGGTGGGCTGGCGGGCGTGCTGCAGCACCACGCCGAGTCCTTCGTGAGGGCGCTCACCCCCGAGGGCGAGGCCGCCGTGCGCCGCATCTGCGTTCAGCTCGTGGGGGAGGGCGGCACCCGCCGGGTGGTCGTGCGCGACACGCTCATCGACGGCCCCGAGGCCGAGCACGCCCTGGAGCAGCTGATCCAGAGTCGGCTGGTGGTCAGCCGCACCGATCCGGCGGACGCGGGCCAGGTGATCGAGCTGGCGCACGAGGCGCTGGTGACCGGCTGGGCTCGGCTCAACCGCTGGATCGACGGCAGCGATCTGGGGCGGGTCGCGCTGCAAGAGGTGCAAGGCCACGCTGGCTTCTGGCGCGCCGAGGGCGAGGCCAGCCACCTCCTGTGGAGCCCGGAGCGCACCAAGGTCACCCGCACGCAGCTGTCGGACGCCGATCTGCGGCCCTCGGAGGTCGTCGAGGCCTTCCTGTACGCCAGTGAGGCGCACGCCATCCAGCGCACGAGGCGGCGCTGGCTGATCGGAACGGTGGTGGTGTTGGCCGTCCTCAGTGGCCTGGGGACCTGGCTACACGTCCGGCATGAGCACAGCCTGCAGGTGGGGAACGTCGGGCGGTTCAAGCTCAACGTCGAGGCCTTCGACTGGGATCCGGTCACGGGCGAGACCACCACGGTCGCGCCCACCGAGCTGCCGGATTGGAACTGGCACCTGGAGCGCCGGACGGCGGACTGGTGGCACGGGCGCAACGGCGAGACGGTCTACGAGGGCACACGGCCGGAGCGGTGGATCGAGGCCTCGGCGCCCGTGACGTTGCATGTGACGGGCCGCGGCCGGGCGGGCGAGACCTGCGGGTCGAGCCGGGTGCCGCTGGAGATCCCGGGCTATGCCTCCCGGGACGCGGGTCTCAAGCTGACAGTGCGCATCCCCACCTGCCGCGCGAGCAAGGCCCAGACGGTGTCGGTGGCTGGGGGCCCGGTCGTGGTGGGGGGCGTCGGGGCGCCCGAGGTCCCCAAGCGCTTTCAGTCCGAGGAGCGGGTGGTGGACGTGCCCGGCTTCAGCATCGATCGGTACGTGGCGAGCAACGCCGCCTTCGCCGTGTTCGCGTCCCAGGTCGCGGTGACAGGGATCGCTGGGCCCGGGTTCGGCGGGCTGGCCAGCCGCGACCGGGCGCGGGCGGAGGCGCCGGGGCACGCCGTGACCCGCCTCGACGCGCCGCTGGCGGCAGCCTACTGCCTGTGGCTGGGCAAGCGGCTGCCCACTGACGATGAGTGGGTCAAGGCGGCCCGGGGCGGGCTGGCCATCGGCGCGGCCCTCAACCCGAACCCCAAGCGCAGCGTGCCCAACGGGAAGGACATCCCGTCGCCCGACCAGCCCGAGTATGCGGGGCCGGTCACCGAGCCGGCCGATGACGTGAGCCCCTACGGGGTGGTGGGCATGGCCAGCAACGTCTGGGAGTGGACCTCGACCCCGTATGTCGCCGGGGAGGCTGACTGGTGGGTGCTTCGGGGCGGGGGCTGGACGGCGCGGAAGCCGGGGGAGCGGAGCCTGCTGCACCGCAACCGGCGTCAGATCGACGACGGGTTCTACGACGCGGGCGTGCGCTGCGTGGCCGGGCCGTGAGCCCCTCCGGCGCGGGCCGCGTCGCCGCCCGGTGAGCCGGGCTCAACCCGCACCCCGGCATCCAGGGTGGCGCGGGGGGCCTCCATCTGCACGGCCTGTTGGGCGGCCCGCACGGTGCGGCCGGGGCAGCAGGCGGCCACGGCGCGCTGCAGGGCCACCCCATCGAACCGGGTGGGCGCCGACGGATCCCGCAGGCCGGGCGCCTGCGCCCCGGTCTCGCAGCCCAGCAGCTCGATCACCGCGGCGGGCGATAGCCGGGCCACCGCCGCCGGCGTGAACAGCGTGGCGGCGGAGTCGGCGCGCAGGAAGTGCCGCCGCAGGTGCAGGGCGCCGACGCCAAGCTCAACGGTGCCGGGCATGCCGTGGCCAACGATGGAGAGCCGGTCGATGGGGTGGGGCTGGGCGGCCAGGCGCGCGGCCGCCGTGGGCACATCGCCCACGGGGCAGCACACGGCCCCCTCGGCGCTCAGGCGGGCGGCGGCGTGCGCGACCGCGCCCTGGGGTGTGCCGCCGGGGGCCGACACCAAGGCCAGCCAGCGCGGCGCCGTGGGCGGGGGCATCAGGCGCCGGGGCCGAAGCCGGCCGCGACGTGCACGTTCGCCCAGCCGCGCTCACCGGGCAGGCAGGGCGCGCCCTCGGGGCCCCGCAGCTCACCGGAGAGGGTCAGCGGGCGCGGCGCGCTCCAGCCCTCGGCGGTGCGGGCCCGGGCGGTGCCGGTGCGCCAGCGCACGGTCCAGGGATCGTCGGCGGCGTCGCCCAGTCGATCCGCGATGTCGGGGCGGAAGCTGGCCCGCGCGCGCACCCCCTCAACGGGGCGCGCGTGGGCCAGGGTCACCTCGTCGCCCAGCTGGAAGGCGTGGGTCCCGGCGGTCGGGTGCTGCAGCCAGGCCGTGACCGTGAGCAGCTCCACCTCGTGGGCGTCGTAGGCGAAGGCCCCCGGCAGGTGGCTGGGGACCTTCCGGTCGCCCTCGGGATCGAAGCCCTGCGCGATGGCGTGGGCCGGGGTGAGGGTGATGCCGATGACGTCGCCGACGGCCACGGTGCCGGTGCCCGGCAGCCAGCTGGTCATCTGCGCGGTGTCCAGCCAGTCGACGCTGCCCACGTGGCCCGTGTCGATGGAGTGGAACTTCACGTAATCGCCTGGGTTGAGGGGGCTGGGGGCGGTCGTGATCTTCACGATGTAGTGGTACTTGGGCATCGTCGTGGCTCTCCCGTGGTGGTGGCGCAGGCCTGTCCCGTCCTGCGCGGTCAGTATGCCATGCGACCTGTGGACGTGCCCGCGGCCGTCCATCGGACAGGGCCGGCCCAAGACATGGCACCGCCTTTGCTAAAAGCGGCCGCGGCACGTGTTGTGGTGGTTCCGGGGGGACCCACGCGATGGGGCCGAGGCGGTGGCCTGGCAGGGTCGCCCCGCCGACGGTGTCGCGCCCCCCAGCGGATGGTCTGAGTCAGGCGGCCGTGAACATCACGCGGGGGGCGGGCAGCGGGCTGACCCGCCCCCCGCTGCCTCTTCTCGCCCCGCTGCCTCTTCTCGATAGCAGCACTTCCGGATGGACAGCGATCTTCGGCGGCGTGACGCGGCGGATCAGCGGGTGGCGTACGCCAGCAAGATGCCGGCGGCCACCGCGACGTTGAGGGACTCCACGTCCCCCGTGCCGGGGATGCGCACGGTCTGGGTGAGGGCCCGCCGGGTCTCGGCGCTCAGGCCGTCGCCCTCGGCCCCGAGGGTCAAGCACACCGGCCGCCGCAGGGGCAGGTCGAAGACCCGCCGGGAGGCGTCCTGGTCTGCCCCGATGACGGCGATGCCCGCCGCCGCGAGCTGCTTCAAGGCGGGGCCCAGCTGCTCGACGCCGCACAGCGCCAGGTGCTCGGCGCCGCCCTGGGACACCCGCAGCGTCGCCCCGTTGAGGGTCCCCTGGCCAGGCTCGCCGCGGAACACGACGCCGTCGGCGCCGAACCAGGCCGCCGAGCGCAGGATCGCCCCCAGGTTGTGCGGGTTGCCCACGCCGTCCAGGGCCACGATCAGCGGGCTCGGCCCCACCCGCTCGATGAAGGCGTCCACCGACAGCAGGGGGAGGGCGGCGGCGAACACCACGACCCCCTCGGTGTGGGCGCTGCCCGACAGCCGCTCGAGATCCTCGGCGGGCACCTCGCGGTAGGGCCGCTTGTGGGCCGCGGTGACCTTCAGCAGCGGCCCGACGTCCACGCGGCGGCTGCGGTGATAGAACACCCGGCGGATGGCCTCGGGGCGGTGCTCGGCCACGGCCAGGCAGGCGTGCAGTCCATAGATGACGGCGTCGCGTCGCGACATGGGTCAGGTCCCCGTGTTGGCCAGGATCAAGGTGAAGGACAGCGGCCAGATCGCCCCGAGGGCGTCTTCCAGGGGGCAGCTGAGGGTGGCGGTGGCCCCCGGCGGGGCGTCGTCGGCGGCGCGCACGCGCACGCTCGATGAGCGGCAGTCGCTGTCGGCGTCGCAGCTCGAGAAGTTCAGGGTGGCGTCGCTCTCGAGCACCTCGAGCCAGGCCACGTCGCTGGCGACGGTGCAGGCGGCGTTGGGCAGCCGCGACACGCCGGCGTTGGTGAGCGCCACCACGAGGCGGGCGGCCTCGCCGGGGCCCAGGGCGCCGTCGCCGCCATCGTCCTCGATGGTGGGGGGGCCGTCGACGCGGGGGCGGGCGGCGGGGGCCTCGACCACCTGCTCGAAGGTCAGCGGGATCACCTGCTGGCCCGGATCCACCAGATCGCAGCGCAGCGCGGCGCGGGTGCCGGGCGGCACCTCGGGGGACACCTGCACCCGCACGGTGCTCTCGCCGCAGGGCCCGCCGGCCTCACAGCGTGACCACAGCAGGCTGTCGTCGCTGGCCAGCACGTCCACGCCGACGGTGTCGCTGCCCACCACGCAGCTCAGCCGGTCCAGGGAGGCGGTGCCCGTGTTGCGCAGGCTGATCCGCAGCCGGGCGCTCTCCCCGGGGTTGAGCGCGCCGTCGTCGGTGGGGTCGTCCTCGACGGCGATCTGGTCGATGACCAGCGCGACGTCGGGGGCCTCGATGGGCACGGTGAAGGTGAGCAGGTCGGTCAGGCCCAGGTCGCAGCGGAAGGTGGCCTGGGTGCCTGGGGCCACGTCGGGATCGACCTCGACCCCGAAGCTGCTGTCGCACAGCCCGGTGCAGTAGCCGAAGAACAGGCTGTCGTCGGCCGCGCTCACCCGCACGCCCGCCGCCCCGCCGGTGACGGTGCACCGCAGGGCGCCGTCGGGCTCGCCCCCGCGGTTGCGGACGTTGACGAACACCTTGGCGGTGTCCCCCGGGTTGAGCCGCCCGTCGAAGTACAGGTCGCTGCCGATGCTGAGGCGGGTGACCACCAGATCGGCATCGTCGAAGGCGTCGATGCCAGCAAACAGCTGAAACGCGCAGAGGGCTGGCTGGGAACGCACAGCGAAGACCCCGACCTGCTGCTCACCGCCGCAAGACTGTGCCTGCGCAATGAACTCTGGGGGAAGGCCCGCAGTTACCTCGAAACCGTCATTACCCTTAGACCCTCGCCGGAGGTCTACCGGGAATACGGCGCCCTGCTCAATCAGCTGGGCGAAACCGACGCCGCCGCCGACGCCTTCAGAGACGGCCTCGGCATGGTCTCAACCGCTGCGAACCTGCCAGCCATCACGCACAACCCACAAGACTAGCGAGCGGGCGGATTTCTGTTTAAAGGAAAT
>JAUHVS010000644.1 GCA_030424955.1 bacterium
CAGGCCCCTTCGCAGGCGCGGCCCAGGTCGAACCCCTCGTCGAGCCGCCCATCGCAGTCGTTGTCGGCGCCGTCGCACGCCTCGGCGCGGTCTTGCGCCACGCTGCCCCCCGCCTCGGTGCTGCACCGGGTCGCGACGGGACTCGCGCACTCCACCACCCCGGGGCCGCACGCGCCCACGCCGTCGCAGGCCGTGCCCACCTGGAACCCATCGTCCACCGTCCCGTTGCAGTCATCGTCCGCGCCGTTGCACACCTCGGGCTCGGGCGGCACCTCCCCCATGCAGGGCCCCCAGGCCCCGTCGGGGCCACACTGGCGGCGCCCCGCCCGGCAGCGGCCGACGGTGCGCCCGCAGTCCTCCACCCGGCCCGGCTCGCAGGCTTCAGCCGCTGCGTCCGCCCCGCCATCCGGCGCAGGCGCGGCGTCCGGGCCCGCGTCACCCGCAGCGTCCACGGCCCCATCGGCTGGCCCCAGATCAGCCCCACCCCCGTCCAGGGGGGGCCGCTGGTCGGAGCGCCCGCCGTCCCCCGTCGGCAGGGCGTCCGCCCGGCCGGCGTCGCGGGTCACAGGGGGGCGGCTCGCGTCGCGGGTCCGCGGGACGCAGGCGCCCTCGACGCACGCCTCTCCCGCCGCGCAGGGCGCCGCCTCCCCACAGGTCGCGGGATCCTCCTGGGCCGAGGCGCAGCCCAGCCACAGCGCCGCCCACCCCGCCCATGCCCAGCGCTGCCAGCTCATTGCGCGCACGCGTCTCCCCCTCCGCGCCCGCTCGACCGGCCAACTGGCCGGGGAGGCGCGCACGGGATCTTGTACCTGAAACCCAATCGCCCGCGCGCCCGCGGAAAATGAATTGACGCCCCCTGCAGCCGCTGCTAGCTTGCCGCGCGCCTGTCACAGGCACCTTTGCCGGCATAGCTCAGTTGGTAGAGCAGCTCACTCGTAATGAGCAGGTCGTCGGTTCAAGTCCGACTGCCGGCTTCCTTCTTCTCGCCAGACCACATCGGTACGCCTTTTGGGGCGCCGGGTGGCTCTGCGCCCTGTGGGCGGTCCTGAGCGCCGCCCTCAGCCTCAGCGCCCCTGCCCTGGCCCAGGCATCGCCCCCCGCAGGCCTGCGCCGGGTCGTGCTCGATCCGGGGCACGGCGGCCAGCACGACGGCGCCCCCGCCCGGTTCGCGCCCGGCCACTGGGAGAAGGAGTACGCGCTGGCCATCAGCGAGCGCATCGCCGCGCACCTGCGCGCGGCCGGGGTCGACGTGCAGTTCACCCGCACCGACAACGACACCCACGTCGAGCTGCGAGAGCGCATCAACATCGCCAACCGGCTGCAAGCCGACGTCTTCGTCAGCGTGCACCTCAACAGCACCGAGCGGCCCGGGCCCGTCGGCCACGAGTCCTTCTTCCTGAGCCTCGACAGCAGCGACGACGCGGCCCAGCGGCTCGCCGCCTTCGAGAACACCGAGGGCAAGGTCGTCGAGCGCTTCGCCGCCAGCCCGGTGCCCGCGGGCAGCCCGGCCGCCGCCATCCTGCGCGACCTGAGCGGCACCCGCGCGCACCAAGACGCTCAGCGCCTCGCCGCCGCCGTCCAGCGCCGGGTCACCCCCCTGAGCCCGTTCCCGAACCGGGGCGTCAAGCAGGCCCCCTTCGCCGTGCTGAAGGGCGCCGCCATGCCGGCCATCGTCTTCGAGGCCGGCTTCTTGAATCACCGCAAAGAGGGCCGCTGGATCATCAGCGACGACGGCCAGGCGAAGCTCGCCCTGGGCGTGGCCCAAGGCATCCTCGACTTTGGGCGCGACGTCCTCAGCGCCCGCCAGCCCCCCGCCCCCCAAGGAGCCCTATCCCCATGAGCACCCGCTTCGACGGCCGCACGCCGGACGCCCTGCGCCCCATCACCATCGAGACCGGCATCCAGCGCCACGCCGCCGGCAGCTGCATCATCCGCTGGGGCCACACCCACGTGCTCTGCGCCGCCAGCGTCGAGGACCGGGTGCCGCCCTTCCGCCAGGAGAGCGGCGGCGGCTGGCTGACCGCCGAGTACGGCATGCTCCCCGGCTCCACCGACAGCCGCATCCGCCGCGACCGCGCGGCCAAGAGCGGCCGCACCCAAGAGATCCAGCGCCTCATCGGCCGCAGCCTGCGGGCCGCCATCGACCTCAACCTGCTCGGCCAGCGCACCATCACCCTGGACTGCGACGTGCTGCAGGCCGACGGCGGCACCCGCTGCGCCAGCATCACCGGCGCCTGGATCGCCCTGGCCCTGGCCCTCTCCGAGGACAAGACGCTGCGCGCCCTGCCGCCGCCCGTGGCCGCCGTGAGCCTGGGCATCCTCGACGGGCAGGTGCTCACCGACCTCTGCTACGTCGAAGACCGCGACGCCGACGTCGACCTCAACTTCGTGGCCACCGAGGCCGGCATCGTGGAGGTGCAGGGCACCGCCGAGGGCCGGGTCTACAGCGCCGAGCAGCTCGCCCTGATGGTCGCCAAGGGCCAGGCAGCCTGCACCGAGCTCTTCGCGCTGCAGCGCGCCGCCGTCATCGCCGCGGGGGTGATGCCGTGACCGCGCCCCTGCTCATCGCCAGCGGCAACGCCCACAAGCTCGAGGAGTTCCAGGCGCTGCTCCCGGGCCTGCCCCTGGTGGGCCTCAGCGACTACCCCGACGCCCCCGACGTGGACGAGACCGCCCCCGACTTCGCCGGCAACGCCATCCTCAAGGCCCAGGCCGCCCACGCCCACAGCGGGCTCATCAGCCTGGCCGACGACAGCGGCATCGCGGTGGACGCCCTCGGCGGCCAGCCCGGCGTCCGGAGCGCCCGCTACGCCCCAGGCAGCGATCGCGACCGCCTGAACGCCCTGCTCGCGGCCATGACCGCCTTCCCCGAGCCGGCCCAGCGCACCGCGCGGTTCGTCTGCGTCATCGCCATCGCCGGCCTGCCCGACGGCCTCGCCCTGCCCGCCGGCCTCACCCGCCGCGACGGCTGCGTGCTGGCCCACGGCGAGGTGGTGGGTACGCTCACCCACGCCCCGCGGGGCGAAGGCGGCTTCGGCTACGACCCGATCTTCGCGGGCCCAGACGGGCGCACGACCGCTGAGCTCAGCGCGGACGAGAAGCACGCCATCAGCCACCGAGGCCGCGCGGCGCGGCTGATCCAGCCGCTGCTCACTACACTTTTTTCTTGATCATCGAGGGGTGCCTGGATAATTGTGCGCGTCCCGCGGCCAATGGGCCACCGGACGGGGTGTGGCGCAGTCTGGTAGCGCACCAGTTTTGGGTACTGGTGGTCGGAGGTTCAAATCCTCTCACCCCGACTCATGGCGTCACCGCCGCGGCGTTCTTTGACAGGTGGTTGGTTCAGGCGGTGTGCGGCGTAAGCGTCGTCCATTGAGCGCCTGTAGCTCAGTGGATAGAGCAGCGGCCTTCTAAGCCGTCGGTCGGTGGTTCGAGTCCACCCAGGCGTGCTCACGGTGGGTATAGCTCAGTTGGTTAGAGCGCCGGTTTGTGGTACCGGATGTCGAGGGTTCAAGTCCCTTTACCCACCCCTCATTTTGCTTTGACCGCAAGGTCGACGCATGCGCCCGTAGCTCAGCTGGATAGAGCGTCGGACTTCGAATCCGCAGGCCGCAGGTTCGAATCCTGCCGGGCGCGCTCGGCACAGACCTGAACCATCGGTCACTCAGCACGTCGACAGGCGTCTCCGTCGGTCGCGTACTGGCACCACCTCGCAGGGCCATTAGCTCAATTGGCAGAGCAACGGACTCTTAATCCGCAGGTTGAAGGTTCGATTCCTTCATGGCCCACTTCTCAGCAGCGACGTTCGATGAGCGTCGCT